>JADFXI010000020.1 GCA_015233655.1 Nitrospirota bacterium
TCGCCGCTATCAGCAATACGACTGGCTCTAATGGCAAGGCTACCGCGGTTGCAGCCGGCACTGCGACGATTACTGCTGCGTCAGGGCTAATTTCAGGCTCCACTATAATGGCTGTTACATCTGCGCCGTATATCACTGCCGCTGTGCTCAGCCTGTCGGGTGGGAGCAATCCGCTTGGTTGGCTCCAGCAAGTACAAGTATATACTGACTCCTTAAGCTATATACCAATAACGAGCGCCACTGTAACCGTGAATGGGTCTCCCCTGTCTTACACTGCTGCGAATCAGTCTTATTACGGAAATGTGATAATTGCTGCAGGCGCTACCGTCAATCTCAGCATTACCGTGGGCGGAGCTGTTTACACCGCATCAGGGACCCAATACACTACATTCCCGGGCGTAACGGCGCCTGCATCTGGTTCAACATGGCAGGCTGTTCATGCTAATACCATCTCCTGGACAGCCGGTGCTCCGACCTCGGGGGCTACATATGTCGTCGGGCTTATCAACAGCACAGGCAATTTTATTTATCCCGGAAAAAACCCTGTTAATGTCCTGACAAGCTCTGCCTCTTATACTGTCCCTGCAAACAGCCTGACAGCTGGAAACTATGAATTGCTTGTAGGAATTGGGACTCAAGGCATCGGCGGAGAGAATACAGGGGGGATAGCTATACCAAACACAGCGGGCGGCTCAGGTCTGTGGATAGGCGGGATTACAGCCTTTGTCCCAATCACTGTTAAATAGACCTTGTATAGTAGTTTCCTTCTCGCCGGATTAGAGTATATAATAAATTCGTGCTCAGAAAGATAGCCATAACCATCGGAGACCCCGCAGGTATAGGGCCTGAGGTAGTGCTGAAGGCCATTATGTCGAACGACATCGCCGGCTTGTGCCAGCCCGTGATTATTGGGGACAGGGCCGTCATTGAAGAGGCCGTAGAGCGTTTTGATTTCCCGGTCAGTCCTGAATACATCGAAATAGTTAATGTCGGCGAGATTACGGACAGAGAATTT
The DNA here is from genome assembly GCA_015233655.1 of Nitrospirota bacterium. Taxonomy (GTDB): domain Bacteria; phylum Nitrospirota; class Thermodesulfovibrionia; order Thermodesulfovibrionales; family Dissulfurispiraceae; genus JADFXI01. The sequence goes on from JADFXI010000020.1 coordinate 1,016, forward strand.
ATTAAAGGACGTCCTACCGATACCGGAGGACGCGCGGCAGCGGCATATATAAAAAAGGCCGTTGATCTTGCTCTTAACAACAGCGTCGACGCTATTGTCACAGCTCCGATATCGAAAGAATCCCTGAGGATGGCCGGATTTCAATGGCCCGGGCATACCGAAATGCTTGCGGAGCTTACCGGCTCAAAAGATTTTGCGATGGTTTTCTATAGCGATAATCTGAGATTGATACTTGTGACCAGACACACTGCGCTCCGCAATGTGCCCTCTATGATTACAAAAGATAAAGTTTTAAAGACCATAGTCCTGGCACGGAAGGCATGCGATCTTATGGACATCGAGGGCCCCAGGATTGCTGTCGCGGGCCTGAATCCTCACTCAGGGGAAGCAGGCATATTCGGCAGCGAGGAAATTGATGAAATAGAACCGGCTGTAAAAGAGGCCCGGCAACTCGGGATGCCTGTTAGCGGTCCTTATCCTGCCGACGCCCTCTTTCACAGGGCATACAAGGGCGAATTCGATATCATTGTCTGTATGTATCACGATCAGGGTCTGATACCATTTAAAATGATCGCATTCGACAAAGGGGTCAACATAACAGTGGGGTTGCCGATAATTCGCACATCCCCGGACCACGGGACCGCCTACGATATAGCATGGAAAGGGATAGCCAGCCCTTCGAGCATTATAGAGGCCATAAAACTGTCGGTGAAAATGAGGAGATAGCAATTCAGGAGTTGTGCAAGGAATGATGCTTTTTGAGCCATTTGCCATCGGAAGTCTTACCCTGAAAAACCGCATCGTGCGTTCAGCCACCTATGAAAAGAGGGCCGACGACGACGGTTTTGTCACCGACTCACTCATAGAGTTCTACGAAGACCTTGCGAAAGGCGGCGCAGGACTAATCATAAGCGGCAATGCCCTGGTGCATACGTCCGGCAGGTCGGTGCAGCAGCAGTTAAGCATACATAACGACTTCTATATAGACAAGCTGAGACGCCTTACCGACGCGGTGCACGACTCAGGAGGAACTATTGTTATCCAGCTTGTTCACGGCGGCAGGCAATCCTTTCCGGCACTGCTCGGCGGAGAACAGCCGATGGCACCGTCGGAGGTCTATGATCCCACTACACGAATAACTCCCCGAGCAATGGATGACAAAGAAATATGGGAGGTAATTGAAGCGTTTGGTGATGCCGGCCGGAGGGCCATATACGCCGGCTTCGACGGCGTACAGCTTCACGGAGCGCACGGGTATCTCATCAATGAATTTCTCTCGCCCCACACCAACAGAAGGGACGATTACTGGGGAGGGGATGAAGAGCGGAGGTTTCATTTTGTCGAGGAAGTTTACAGGGCCATGCGCCGGGAAGTCGGTCAGGGCTATCCTGTTTTAATCAAGATTAATGCCGATGACTGCCTTGAGGGAGGTCTGTCGCCGGAGGAGAGCGTGAAGATCGCAAAACGGCTCGAAGACATGGGCGTATGCGCTTTTGAGGTGAGTGGCGGTATGCATGAATCCGGCATAAAAACAGCGCGGACGGAAATTCTCAACCCAGAGCAGGAAGCATACTTCCGGTCTGCTGCAGCACTTTTTAAACATCACCTGTGCACGCCTGTTATTCTCGTGGGAGGATTGAGATCGAGGCCCGTTATGGAGGAAGTGCTGATTAAGGGCGATGCGGACCTGGTTTCGATGTCAAGGCCTCTTATCAGAGAGCCCGATCTCCCTAGTAAAATGGAGGAAGGCAAGGAAAAGGCGGACTGCATTTCGTGCAACGGCTGTATGAGATTCGATAAACTGGACGTAGTGCGCTGTACGCAGATCTAACCCTACAGGGTGCTTACCTTCTCATCTTTTTTCAGTTCCAGCATCATGATCAGGGCATTTTCTGTGGGCCGTATATAATAATCTTTCCTCGTACCGACTACTTTGAAATCCATGTCCGTATACATTTTTATGGCGCCGTTGTTCGAGACCCGGACTTCCAGATACATAAAGCGGCAGTCGTTCGCCAGCAGGTCCCCCAGGGCGTCATTGAAAAGCATCCGCGCAATGCCCCGCCTCCGATAATCCGGGTGCACTGTCAGGTTCAATAAATGTCCCTCATCGGAAACTTTCTTTATGCAAATGTACGAAACGATCTTTCCATCGAATTCAGCGACCCTTGTTATTGAGTGTCTGCTGTATATTTCACTGAGGAATGATGTTTCCGACCACGGCATTGTATAAGACGAATTCTCTATTTCAAGGACCTGCGGCATATCGTCGGTTGACATCTCCCTTATTGCAACGGCGTTCATGACTTTCCCAGCCTTAGTTCCGCTTCGGACTTTCTGATATAACGAGGCACTAGCTGCGCCGGATCATCAAACACGTTGTTCCGGGCCTTATTCATGCAGAGGTAGGCGACATTTGCCGGTGAAGGGACCATGTCCTGCGGGGCTGCGAAAAAGGCCTTTTCTCCGAACGCTTCCTGAATCTGATTTTTGTAAAGTAGAGCGCCCTCGCCCAGAAAAACTATGGGTCTGCCTCTGACCACTCCAAAGTCCTGAAGCAGCGAGTCCGGCTTTAACGTTTGCTCTCCGACGATCTTGCTGAATCCATCACCCGCCCATTCAAATACGGCGGCATAGACTTCCTTTTTCCTGGCATCGAGCATGGGACATACAAGGTGAGGTGAAAAAGGGATGTTCCAGGCGAAGGCCTCAAGCGTCGAAACCGCAACCACTTGTTTACCGGTACCATAACTCAGGCCCTTCAGAGTGCTCAGCCCCACCCTGAGACCAGTGAACGATCCCGGACCGGCGGCAATACCGAAGACATCTATTTCATCCACCGTCAAACCTGATCGCCTTAGGGCCGCATCAATCTCGGTCATCAGCCTTCCGGAATGGGCCGACTTAATGTTCATCCGCGATTCGGCTACAAGGGTATCATCTTCCATGACCGCGATGCCGCCAAGCATGGTCGATGTTTCAATAGCGAGCAGTTTAATGGCCTGCCTCCTTTCTGAACTGTCCCCAAAATATTATACTACCAAAAATACAGATAGCAGCAAACAATTTCAGCGTGTCGGTAGTGCCGGCTTTATGCGCGGCAAATCCTATCAATGCGTTGCCCAGGGGCGCAAACCCCAGGAAAACCAATATATACAGGCTCATGACCCTTCCCCTCAGCTCATCCGGCACCCTGTTCTGAATATAACTGTTGCACTGGGCCAGACAACTGACGATGCCCCACCCCGCAACAAAAATCAGGAGCATTGAAATACCGAAACTGCCCGAAAAAGACAGAGCCATGACTGCAATGGAAAAAACCAGCGCCGATAACGGAATGTCCCTATTTTCCTTTTCAATCTCTTCCTTCAAAGACATCATTATCGCTGCAAGCAGGGAGCCTGCACCGGCCGAGGCCATCAGAAAACTCAGCCCTCTTGCCCCTACGTTCAATATTTCGCCCGCAAACACCGGCAGCAGAGTCACATAGGGGATGCCGAACAGACTGAAGAGCGATACCAGCATCATAATATGGAAGACCCTCCTCTCCTTAATGACGAATTGCCAGCCACCGGCTATTTCTTTGATCATATTTCCGCCCGGCACTCTCGCGGAGCCACGGGACTTAATTCGCAGCAATGCAATAATGACCGCGACAAAGCTTGCGGCATTGAGATAAAAACAGACCGGAATACCGAAACTCGATATAGCGACGCCGGCAGCAACCGGGCCGATAATCCGCGCGCCATTGAAGGCGGCTGAATTTAGTCCGATGGCATTCGTAATAGAGCCTTTGGCCACGACCTCGGCAAGAAACGCCTGACGGGCAGGCACATCGAATGCATTCACGACCCCAAGAAAGGCCGCCAGAAAACCGACATGCATTACCGTAACTGTTTTTGTTTCTGTCAATACACCCAGCATAAGCGCGGGGATTACGGAAAGGGTCTGCGTCAGAATAAGTATGTTTCTCTTCGGAAAGCGGTCTGCGACCATACCCCCGATAAGGGCCAGAAAGAGGATAGGCAGTGATGCCACAGATGCAATTATTCCCAGATAGAGCGGAGACTTTGTCAGAGAGTAGACAAGCCAGCTCTGGGCCACGGACTGCATCCAAGTGCCTGAAAGCGAGATAATCTGCCCAATCCAGAAGAGCCTGAAATCCCTTTCATGTAACGCTGAAAAACGCCGGCTTAAACTCATATATTTATAATAACCGATAATTGACCTCGCAGGGTCTGGAAGGTATACTAAAGGGCATGAATCCAGCAAGCCCCCTAACTGGTCTCGAATGCCGGTAAATATTCTTTCAGTTCGCAACCTCTGTATTAATTACAATTCACTTGAAGCGCTCAACGTACTTTCGTTCGATGTGGAAAAGGCTGACTATGTGGGTCTGGTGGGTCCCAACGGATCAGGAAAGACGACGCTTGTGAAAGCTATTCTCGGGCTTGTACGACCCTCCGGAGGCGCCATGACGCTGTTCGGCCAGCCCATGCCCGAATTCCGCGATTGGTACAAAGTCGGATATCTGCCGCAGAAAATGCACTCGTTCAATCCTCATTTCCCTTCTACTGTAAGAGAGGTCGTTGCACTCGGCCTGATCTCCAGAAAGAAATTCCCGAGAAGGCTCGACAAGAGTGACGAGACTGCCATTACACGCATGCTCGAGATGCTTAACATAGCTCATATAGCGAACAAGCTGATAGGCGAACTTTCCGGAGGCCAGCTTCAAAAAGTATTTATCGCCAGGGCGCTGATCAATGAACCTGAGCTTATTATACTTGATGAACCGACCACGGCCCTGGACCCCGAAACAAGAGAAAACTTTTTTTCGCTTATGCGGGAGCTGAACTTAAAGCAGCGGGCGACCATCATTCTGGTCACACATGATATCGGCACAATCGGCGAGCACGCGTCAAAACTCTTATATCTGGACAAAAAGATAATATTCTATGGAAGCTTCGATGAGTTCTGCGTATCAGATTCAATGTCGAAATACTTTGGCCGCTCATCGCAGCATATAATTTGTCATAAACACTGATAAGCGGGAAGCAGGAAGCAACAAACAAGAAACAGGATATTATGGACCTTAATGAAATGCTCCACTATGCTTTCATCCAGAGAGCGCTGATCGCAGGATCGTTCATCGCCGTGCTCTGCGCTGTGCTCGGGGTGCTGCTCGTTCTGAGGAGGCTTTCGCTCATCGGAGACGGCCTGGCCCATGTGGCCTTCGGCAGCGTAGCACTAGGCCTGGTTTTGAGGGTATCTCCTCTTTATGCTTCGATCCCCCTAGTAACGGCAAGTTCGCTGGGTATTTTAAAGCTTATGGAAAAAGCGCGTATTTACGGCGATGCAGCAGTCGGCATTGTATCATCCCTCGGCATAGCCGGCGGTGTCCTGCTGGCCAGCATGGCAGGCGGATTTAATGTCGATCTTTTCAGTTACCTTTTCGGCAACATATTGTCGATCAGCCTCGGAGACGTGATTACTTCGATAGCGGTATCATCGATTGTCTTGCTGGTAGTCTATTTCTATTATCACGATATACTTTCGCTCACCTTTGATGAGGAATTCGCGAAGGCCTCCGGTATAAATGCTGCGCGCATAAATTCAATCATCGTAATGCTGACAGCCGTAACAGTCGTCCTGACAATGAAGATTGTCGGGGTCATGCTGACCTCAGCCCTTTTGATTTTGCCGGCCGTCACGGCATTCCAGGTGGCCAGAGGCTTCGGCAAGGCCATCGTTATAGCCTCCGCTGTCTCCCTGTTTTCGGTATTTGCCGGAATAATACTTTCTTTTTCGATGAATTTGCCTGCCGGGGCTTCAATTGTTATAGTGAATTTCCTTCTCTTCGCATTTATGTTCGCATGCAGGGGCATTCGTTCTACCGTTAAGAAGCAATAACAAGAGCTTGCATTTCTAATCAATTGGTGCTATGTTTTTTTATAGCTGACAATTTATGTAAAAAGGAGGTGAAATCATGAAGAAGACAGTTCTTTTAGCATTAGTTACGGTATTTATTGCTTTTGGATGCGCCACACAGGATTATGTGAGACAACAGGTGGACCCCCTGGCCGATAGATTAAGCAAGGTTGAGGCCCGTGTGACGGCCCTGGAAGCAAAAGTAGCCTCCCTTGAGAAGTTGGGAGCCGAAGTCCAGGAAGCAAAGGCATTGGCGCAGGAAGCCTTGAAGTGCTGCAAGGAGTCGGGTGCCGAGGCCGCAGCTCGCAGGGCGGAAGATGCAGCTGCAAGGGCAGAGGCAGCAATGGCCAAATGCAAGAAAGCGTTTGAGTTACAGCAAAAGAAATAGGTTTTTGTCCTGAAGATCCTCTCGCAGGGGTTGCTTCTGATGAGAATTCCCTGCGGGAGTCCCTTCAGGGGCGGCATCTTGAGATATATCGACCGGCAGCCCGCTTTTGTCGTTGATCGCTTTTAATAATTTGATTGAGCTGACCTTGCCGAGAAGATGTTTCTTCGCCAACAGTGAAAGGGCGTTTGTCAAGAAATCCTCAGACTCCATGCCGCTGTCCCCGTGCACTTCAATATATACTTTCCCATCTCCCCATCCGACTTTTACCGGTTGACGGACAATCCTGACGGGCACTTCCTTCGGCACCATACTGAAAAGTTTAGGGATGTCTTCGGGATAAAGCCTGATACACCCGTGACTCGCTTTCCTTCCTATGGCAAACGGACGGTTTGTCCCGTGTATGAGGATGCTCGGCAGGGACAGACGCAGGGCGTGAGAGCCAAGTGGGTTGTCGGGGCCGGGGGGAACTACAAGAGGCAGGTCAGGTTTTTCTTTTCTTATTGATTCGGGCACATGCCAGGCTGGATGCAAAATTTTCTCCATCACCCTGAATGTGCCGACCGGCGTGTCGGTGCCTTCACTGCCGATGCCGATTGGAAAAGTAAGGACCCGTGCATCACTCCCCAGCTTGAAGAAGTAGTATAGCCTCAGTTCCGAAAGATTGATGACAATGCCGCTGCGCGCTTCAACGTCGGGCAGGACCCATGAAGAAGGAATAAGGACGGACTTGGCCTCACCGGGCACAAAGGGATCGAGGTCCGCATTAGCATTGGTAATTTCATTGTAGCCGAGGTCGAATTTACGGGCCAACTCTATGAGCGACTCATTACTGTTCGTGACCGTATATGTATTGACGGCACCGATTACAGAAGTGGTTCCACCGGCAGAGTATTCGTTCGCCGCTGCCGCGGACAGTGACATAATGACAAAAAAGATGGCGACACAAACTCCACTGACGATACGCATAGCAGCATTAATGATAATTAACATGCTGCCGCTAATGCAACATTGTTAGTGGGTAGTGGGCTACTTTGTTTTTGCTCAGGATCAAGTAGTCCATTGATTCTTTTCTCATCAAGTACTGAAGATAGTCAGTTTACGCACTTCTCGATTTGTGGGCTCGGCGATACTCGCCCACTCTTGATGACCCCGGTGATCCGGAGCAAAAACAAAGTAGCCCACTACCTGTGAATTGACAAAAAAGCGTATCATGTAGTTAAATATACATTCTTGGGCGGATAGCTCAGCTGGGAGAGCGCAGCCCTTACAAGGCTGATGTCACAGGTTCGATCCCTGTTCCGCCTACCATAAGTAATTAATCGGTGATCTGTGATGAACGATCAGGAAACAGTGAGAAAAGCGTGATTTTCGTTGCTGCGCCTGGTCACGGATAAGGCATCACGTATCACCGCTTTTATCATGGGGCGGTAGTTCAGCTGGTTAGAACGCCTGCCTGTCACGCAGGAGGTCGCGGGTTCGAGCCCCGTCCGCCCCGCCATACAAAACGCATTTATTAATCAAATTGACAAGCGCCGGATAGGTGCTTTGTTATCGTATCAAGTCATGCATAAAATATTTTTTTGGGCAGTGTTACATATGAGTTCAGTAAAAGCAGCGTTACATACTAAGATTGAATCCCTGAGCGAACAGGAAGCTCGCCAGGTAATGAAAATTGTCCGTGTCTTAAAGGGCAAGAAAGAGGCCTCGTTAACGCTGAAGACGTTGGCTGTTGATCCAGCTTTTAAGATGCCATCAAAACGGTCCGAGCCATTTCGTGCTATCAGACCAACTCAAGGCAAAGGCATTCCCGCATCCGAGCTTTTGGCAAAGGACAGACGGTGATATTTTATTATCTTGATGCAAGCGCCTTGGTAAAACGGTACTACCAAGAACAGCATTTTGTATCAGAGTATTTTTTATCATTATATTTATTGTCTTTGTATTTTTGCAGATATTTTACAGCTTTAATAATCCCAAAAAGATAGTCTCACTGAAAGTTGATATCCCATTATATTTGAAGATTCAGGCCGACGCAAAAAAATACCGTATGAACATAGATCAATATATAATAAATCTGCTCTCGCAGCCTAAGAAAGAGGAAGTTGAAATTGAAAACGAATCTGCTAACAAACGCAGATAGTTCAGGCAGAGCATATTGGCAAGATTCTAATTCGCGCTCTGTCCTCGTCTACGCTTATGAGAGCGCCTTGTTTTATATCTTCTGCAAATCTGGTAATTACATCAAGAACGAGGTGTTTTGCAACAGGAGGTGCGATATCCTGAATGCGTAGTTGGATGACGCTTGGCGAATCTGCTCCGGTTGCGGCAAGTATGGCGCCGAAGTCAAGATCATGAGTCAGCACAATAAAACCGCCGGACTTGGCCCATGCCATGATTTCCCTGTCTGGCGCTCCGGCCGAGCCGACATTGACCCAGTGGACAGCCTCCATTCCCTCAGCCGTGAGGACATCTACCCACTCCGGTGAGAGATTCATATCTATAAGAATCTTCATGCAACCGGCAGAGGAATGTCTACTTCTTCGGCGCGCCAGGCGGCATATGAAAGGGCCTCGTCAATATCCTGCTTTTCAAGATAGGGATAGAGCTTCAATATTTCATCCCTGGAATGACCGGCGGCAATCATGCCGACAATCATTCCCACTGTAACGCGCATCCCTCTAATACAGGGTTTGCCGCCCATGATTTCCGCATTAAAAGTAATCCTCGTAAGCTTTTTCATTATGTTCACCTCGCTTGCCTATCTTATCCTTTCTATTGCTAAGATTATTATAGCAGAGCACTTGCAAAAGATTTGCAATGGGGAAGGTACTGCGGCGATCGGCGGAACTGACAGCGAGAAAAGCTTTTCAGAAAGATCAGGGAATATCTCATTCCTGCACATTTCCTGCACAAATAGAAATTTCTGGAAAATAAGCCTATGGAATTATGAGATTATTTGGCCCGGAGGAACAGTTCGAGCCCTGTCCTCCCCGCCATTCAATTCAATGTTCTTCCCGGCCAATTCTTTCGGCCTATTTAGCCAGGACCGATTCAATTCGGGCGATCAACTCTTCGGTAGTCACCGGCTTTGCAATGTAATCCCTTCCGCCTATCTTTCCTTCATCGGCTTCCACTTGCTCCTTTTGCGCCAGGGCGGTCAGAAATATTATGGGTATATTCTTTGTGGAGGCGTTAGCCAGCAGTTGCGCGGCCACCTGGCCACCGTCCATCTCCGGCATCACCAGATCAAGGAGGATAAGATCGGGTTTTTCGCTTTTAGCCAGTTTAATCCCCTCCGATCCCCTCGTTGCCGTAAAGACAGTGAATTTGCCGGTCTTTTCCAAGTTCATGCGCACAAAATAGGTCAAATCCTCTTCGTCGTCTATCATCAGAATCTTTGTCCTGTCAGCCATCTAAAACCCCCTTTGTTACTCAGCAGCAGGGAGGGTCACAATAACCCTTGTCCCTTCTCCCACCGAGCTTTCTATGGTGATTGTTCCGCCCTGGTGCTCGATTATCCCGCGCGATACCGAGAGTCCCAGCCCTGTCCCGCCCGCTTCCCTTTTTGTGGTAAAAAAAGGATCGAATACCTTCGCAAGGTTTTCCGGCTCAATGCCGGATCCATCGTCACTAAAGACTACGCGTACGGCAGGTTTGCCCGCAGCCGGCACTGTCATCCCCACATCTATCTCTATGGTGCCACCGTGACCCATGGCATAGGCAGCGTTAAGCAGAACGTTAATAAATACCTGTTTCATCTGGTTGCTGTCAATCAGGGCCATACGAGTGCCCTCTTCAAACCGCCTTATGATCCTGATGTTCTTGAGATTAAACTGATGCTCCACAAGGGACAGTGTTTCCTCTATAATGGAAACTATATCCATTTTCTCCAGTGCAGGAGTAGACTGACGGGAATAACTGAGCAGATCATTAACAATCTTGTTAGCTCTCAGGGCAGCCTTCTTGATCCTTTCTGAAGTATCTGCCATCAGGCTGTCTGAGAGTGAGCCCTGAAGGGAATCAATGCCCAGCACAATGATTCCCAGCGGGTTTTTTATTTCATGGGCAATCCCCGCTGCAAGTTGTCCGATGGATGCCATCTTCTCCTGCCGTAAAATCTGAGATTGCGCCGCCTTGAGGTCGGTGTATGCTTTCCCGAGCGCTTCGTGGCTTTGTATGATGGCCTCCGATGCCATCTTACGCTCGGTGATGTCTCTTATTATGACTGTGAAAAACACCTCTTCCGTTGTCTGCCATTTTGCAGTCGTGACTTCAATAGGGACCTCACTGCCGTCTTTTCTCAATCCTGAAACCTCTAATGCATTGCCTTTATGCTTTAGCTTGCTGGTCCCCGTTAGTAGATCATTGATTGCTTGATTATGAGTTGCCAGGTATCCCGGAGGCAACATAAATGACATGTCCTTCCCGTAAACTTCACTGGCTGTATAACCGAAGATATTTTCAGCCCCTTTGTTCCATAAAATTATCCTCCCCTCCGAGTCGATGGATATAATTCCGTCCGAGGCTGTCTCCACAACTGAACTCAAACGTATCTCACAATTTTCCCGAAGCATTGGATAAAGCATTCCACTTTCCAGCGCGTAGGACAGGTCCTGTAATGTTATAGATAGCATCGAAACCGACAGGTCGTTGATTCTAAGGTTTTCATCTTTAATAGTGCCGACAAACATTCCACGAGTTCGGGCTTGGGTTCCAAGTACATGCAAGACGAGCTTGAGTTCAGAGAGTTTTGATGGGACAACTATGGGGTGGTTCTGCCTGAGGGCCCATGCAAAGGTACCGTCGTCTATGCATTGATTAACTTCAGCCCTCAACTTTTCCATGTTCGATTCAGGTTCGCAGCGTGCTATGTAGAAGCTTGCATCTTTTTCTTCTATAAGATAAAACGCCATCTCTTCAAAAGAAAACAGTCGCTTGATAAGCGTCAACCCGACATCCAAAATTTTTAAGGGATCTGTACTATCAATCGCATACTTATTGAATTCTCTACTAGATGCAAGATCGCTCACATAGGCAAGCAGCTTTGTATACGCGCCCTCTATATGGTCTACGCGTTCTTGCAGAGCTTGAATATGGATCTCTTTTTTCGTAGGTTTCTTCATTTTTCAGACGGCAAGATAATCTGCATCGCAATGTCTACATGCTGTGACCCCTGTTTAAACAGAAACGGCAACATTGAGGTCGGGAATGATAGTTTTGCCCACGCTTCCTCAGAAAGGCTGGGAACGTATTTCTCTCCGCTGCTTCCTAATTGCATGGCGTGAGCCAGTATATCGGCGATATGGATGGCAGCAGCTTCAACGGGATACTGCGATGCCTTGTCCGGATTGTGGTGGTATGCTACTGCCTCGGTAAGGTTTTGTGGGAGTTTCCATTCCTTTAGAAGGAGGCCTCCGACATCGGCATGGTCGAACCCAAGTCGCTCCCTTTCTGCCTTAAAGAGTAGTTGAGGGTTTTTCGCTACCTGAGACAATATATTACTGCATTCAGCCGGTATCTTTGTGTACATGACCAGACGTCCTATGTCATGCAGTATCCCGGCTGTAAAAAATGTTTCCACATTCGGCTCTCTTCTGTACCCGGCTATGATTCTGGCTATGACACCGCAGGCTATTGAATGTCGCCAGAATGTCTCCATGGTGATAAAGTCTTCAGGGATACCTTTAAATACCCGGATTATTGAAGTTGCAAGGGTAAGGTCCCTTATCTGTTTAGTGCCTATGATTAATACAGCTTTAGATATGGTTTCAATTCTTGAAGGAAAGCCGTATAAAGGGCTATTTGCCAGCTTGAGCATACGCACAGTAAGCCCCTGGTCTTCACTTATTATATTGCCTATGTCTGTTACCGAACTGCGCAGGTCATTTATAGCATCGTTGAGACGCAGAAAGATTGATGGGAGTGAAAATAATTTTATGTTTTCGCTTATAAGCGAGGCTATTTGGCTTGCCATCAGACACCATTTAGTCTGTCTATTTTATGTTGAACACTCAGATGGAATATCTCTTTGGTAATTGTGGAGTTGTCCATGTCGGTAAAGGCGAATAGTTCAAGCACTTCTTCCCTTGCCTTGCAAAGAGTTTCCTCATCAACCTGAATCACGCCGTCTTCTTTAACAGCGTCGTCTTCGACATCTCCCTCTATATCGACTTCAGTAATCCCCCAAGTCTTAAAGATGGTCAGGTGTTTCTGCCCTATTTCTACCCCTTTGCCTAACAGTAGCCGACCCGTTATGTCATTTACGGCACTCTTCAATACCATGCCCGGCATCAACTTGTTTGTGGGTATAATCGCCATTTCTTGTTTATCTTGTTCTCCTAATTATCACAACCTGTCCGTTACAACAGCCTCATGCAAAGCATAGCATTTTAGAGGATGCTTATCAACAATGACTCAAGCCTGTATTGGCAGCGCACTACCGAAAAGTTCGGGGTTGCAATAAGAGATATCCTGTTATGTTAAAATACAGGCACAAAATTTTAATATGAACAGTTTTGTTGGGCTGACATGATGCGTTATTTCATCCCTTCGGCAAGGTGGGCGGTACTTACACTGCTCTGCTTTTCCCTTTATGCCGGTAGCGCGTTCCCTTCGTTCGTACAAGCCGACAAAGTCCTGGTCATCAAGAGCAAACGCCTGTTGCTGCTTCTTCAGAATGGTTCGATTTTGAGACAATATGAAATATGCATAGGCAGGAACCCGGTAGGCCATAAGACCAGGCAGGGCGACAACAAAACGCCTGAAGGAAACTACGTACTCGACTCCAGGAACCCTAAAAGCAGGTTTCACCTCTCGCTTCACATATCCTATCCCGACAAAGCAGACAGCATAAACGCCAGGCAGTCGGGAGTTTCTCCGGGCGGCAGCATAATGATCCACGGGTTTCCTAAAGGAATTACGATGGATGATCTGGGCCCAAACCGTGATTGGACCAAGGGGTGCATTGCCGTCTCCAATTCGGCCATCGAGGAAATTTGGCAGCTCGTCCCTGACAAGACCCCTATTGAAATATTACCCTGATGCGTCTTCTCAGAATTATTTTTTCTCTTCCTTAAGAATTTTCTTATATTGTTCGGGGTAAAGATTTTTCATACATTCGGGACATATGCCATGACTAAACTCCGCTTCCGAATGGTCAAGAATATAAACCTCAATTTGGTTCCAATAACCTTGATCGTCACGAATCTTCTTGCATGAGGCACATATAGGCAAGAGGCCGCTTAATTGTTTGACTTTGTTTAACGCGTCCTGAAGCTCTTTAGTCAGTTGCGCCTTTTCCTTGTCTGTCTTGTGCTTGTAAATAGCTACCTCCACGGCAATTTGCAGTTCTTTGGCATTGACCGGCTTCAGAAGATAGCCATAGGGCCGCGTCAGTTTTGCCCTTTCAATTGTGTTTTCCTCGGAGTGCGCCGTCAAATAGATTAGGGGGATATCGTACTGTTTCAGTATGAGTTCAGCAGTCTCTATTCCATCCATCTCTCCCTGAATCTTGATGTCCATAAGCACCAGATCCGGTTTTTCCGCTTCGATGCCTTTAAGCGCCTCCTCTCCTGAGCCATATATGGCAGTGATGGCATGACCCATTTTCAGAAGTTCATTTTTTATCTGCAGTGCGACTAATCCCTCGTCTTCAACTATAAGTATTTTCTTGTTTTCCATTATTATTTCTTCCTTGTCGAAAATGTGACGACCGCTTCCGTTCCTTCATCAGATTTTATTTGCAGGGTGCCTCTGAGTTGTTTGGTCAGGACATTTACAATCTGAAGTCCCAGAGTGTCTGTTTCTTTCTCGTCGAACCCTTCGGGCAACCCGACACCATTGTCCCGGACCGTAAGAGTGTATGTGCTGTCAACCTTCGTAAAGCAGATGCTTAAAACTCCGCCTTTTTCCCCGGCAAAAGCGTATTTAAATGCATTTGTAAGAAGTTCGTTGATTATCAATGCGCAAGGAACGGCTGACTCAAGGTCGAGTTCAATATCTTCAATGTTGATCTCAGTAGCAATGGCGCTGCTGTCGACATGATACAGAATCATTATCTCCTGTACTATTGTCTTGATGTAGTCTTTAAAGTTAATTGATGACAAATCTTTGGTACCGTATAGCTTCTCATGCACCAGGGCCATTGACTTGACCCTCTGCTGGCTTTCTTCAAACAGGTGCCTTACACTAAGGTCTTTGATGGAGTTTGCCTGCAGGCTGAGAAGGCTCGAGACCACGGCCATGTTGTTTTTGACCCGGTGATGGATCTCTCTGAGCAGGGTCTCTTTTTCTCTGAGCGACTGCTTTATCAGCTCCTCGGCCCGTTTTGCTTCGGTAATATCCCGCGCAGTAGCATAGGTTATTCCTTCCCTTGCGACAAAATTTGCATGCCAAGACAGGTTGCGCACCGAACCGTCTTTGCATACATACCGGTTTTCGAAGTTTAGCGAATACCCTCTTTGAATCTGCCGCGCCATCTCATCCAGAGTGGCCTGCCGGTCCTCAGGATGAACGAAATCAACAAATGGTTTTGAAAGGAGTTCTTCTTCGGAGTAGCCCAAGACTCTCAGGCAGGCAGGGTTCATCTTCTTGAAGCAACCGTTCGGATCTGCTATTGCCATCAGGTCATCAGAGCTGGTAAAAAATTTGAAAAACTGCTCTCTCTCCTCCTCGGCCTTTTTGCGGTCGGTTATGTCGGTCTGGGTGCCGGTCATGCGCAGCGGCCTGCCATCCGGGGCGCGGCTGACCACCATTCCGTGCGATAATACCCATTTCCAGCTGCCGTCCTCACAACGTATCCTGTACTCACTGATAAAGTTGGGGGCAGTGCCGTCCAGGTAGGCCTGTGTAGCGGCAAGGACCCCATCTTTGTCCTCGGGGTGCATCATAGATACCCATTCGTCATACCCTATTACGGCCGTGTCAGAATAGCCGAGCATTGTTTTATACTTTCCTGACACAAATGACTCATTTGTCTGGAGGTTCCAGTCCCACACACCGGCGCCTGAACCTTCCAGCGCGAATTGCGATCGCTCCTCCGCAATTCGCAGCGCCTCTTCTTTGTTCTTTAATTCAGTAATGTCGAGTACTGTCCCCATCATACTTAAAGGCCGGCCATCTTCATTCCTCTGAACTTCGCCCTGGCAATGCACATGCCTGATTTCACCATTAGGCCAAACCACGCGGCATTCTACCTCATAAGAGTTCGCACCGAGCAGGGCCTGTCTGACTGCCTCTTTCACCTTGTCACGATCATCAGGGTGGAGCGTGCCATAGAAGACGTCGGAAGATGGCGTGACAGTATTGGGAACGCCGAAGATACGGAACTGTTCTTCAGACCAAACATTAGAGTTGTCTTGCAAATTCCATTTCCATGTTCCCATATGGGCAATACTTGCGGCGTGTCTTAGCAGGTATTCGCTATCCTTAAGCGCATTCTCTATCTGTTTGCGCTCGGTTATGTCTGTAGAAATGCCGCACAGCCCCCATATCAGGTCCTTGTCGGCTTCGTCGTATATCGGCGTCTTGACCTCCCAATAAACCCGCCTGCTGCCGTCAGGCGCATGGGAGACGATCTCGTCGGCCGTGTCCTCGCCGTGTTCGAGTGTACGGGTATCCACGGCATACAGTTGGGCCACGGTATCGGGCGGAAAAAAGCGGGAATCGTAGCTGCCGCGAAGCTCTTCCGCCGAACAATTGAACAACTCCAGCGTCGGCCTATTGGCGTAAACGTAACGGCGTTGACGGTCCTTCATATAGATAAAGGCAGAGATACGGTCTAACGCCTCGCTGAAACGCCTGGTCTGCGCGAGTGCTTCAGCCATTGCCGTCTCGGCCTTCATGCGATAATTAAGGTGCACGTTGAAACTGGTGAGCAGTTGACCCACCTCATCATACCGAGTTACCGGGATATTCTGTAATGGCACCCGTTCCTCTGTAATGTCCTGCATCAGCCTGCTTGCGGCATATAGAGGTCTCAGCTCCATCCTGATAACGAACCATACAAACAACGAACTCAGCAGTGATAGTCCGAGGGCCATGGAATAGGACCATATCTTCATTTTATGGATCGATGCGAATGCTATTTTTGCAGGCAGCCTGACTCCTATAAACCAGCCGGGCGTCGGTATGTATTTGGCCGATACCAGTACTTTTATCTTCCTTGCATTGACCGTGATTCCTGAGCCTTCAAAGCCAGCCATAAATCGATCGAACAAAGGATTTACGCCTGGTCCCGGCGTCGGGGTCATTATCCTGCTCGGATCACTGCCGGTAATAAACATGCGATATTTGGGAGATACCAAAGTGAGTCTGTCAGGAAAGTCCTTATAGACCGAGCTTTCAATTGTCCCAACAAATGCAGGGTCGGAGACTAGTGTGAAACCTGCCAGTACTGCAATAAGCTTACCCGATCGGTCCAAAACAGGGACGGCAAAACCGACCTGATTTCTTTTAACATAACGTCCGGTAAGCGGCCTCCCCACTGACGGTTTCCCTGTAGCGACAACTTCTATGAAATATTCCCGGTCAGATAAATTTCCACCTAAACGTCCTTTCAATACTGGATAGTCGGCGAGCACCTTGCCTTGCAACGAAAGCACCACAACCCCTGACTGAAACAGGCTTGGCAACAATGGCTTGTCATACAAAAACTCTCCTAGTCTGCCCGGCTTGGCAATGAGTTCAGGGGTGATTCTTGATGCCACAGTTGTAAGCGCATGTATACGCAGCTTGACCTGGTTCTCGATGCTATCCGCAATAAACGATGCGACTGAGAACTGCTGCTCTTCAATTTGGGTGGTCATGTCTTGCTCCAGTCGTATTGAAATAACGTACGTCAGGAGCCAGATAGTACACAAAAAAAGCAATAGCACCAGGCCGGTGACCTTGATTTTCAGACTTAACTTTCGAGAGTACATGCCTGCCAAGCCGCTGAATGATTGCGCTAATTTTTTCATATCCGGCAATCTCATAATCAGATATACACCTTTCCCTTATAAAGGTTATCACCTGCCAACCTGGATTACAAGTGAAATGCCTGTTAACAAAAACAGGCGCTGATTATCCGTGATAGAATCCGGATGAGGGGAGATGTCAATGCGAACAGCTCTGTTGAGCGGGCTACTTTGATGCTAAAAATATAATCCCCTGCCCCGGGCGGAGGTCGTATGTAAATGGCGCCGGTATGTACTCGATCGGGTTCTCCGGCGAGACATCCACCAGAGGACTTCCTATCTGAATGAATCCCTGAAGGCTCTCCACATAAAAATGCTGCCAGTTCCAGATGTCTTTATTCAGGATGAGAATGGATTCCTGCCGCCCATCAGTAGAGGCCTTCCACATGATAAGTATATTAGGGTTGTCATGATGCAATATGGCGGTAAGCGCCTCCTCCTGAAAGACCGCATTCCCTGACTTGATGCTATTAATTCCGGTTATGAATTGGGTAATATCGACCCCGGTTTCTTCCATATCGTCAGGCCGGGTCTTGACGACATGAAGTTGCCTGCGGAACCCGAACTCAAACCCTATGGGCATCATTACGCCTGCTGAAAAAAAGGCTTCAAACATATAGCGCTGCTTGAGGCCTTCTATATTTCCCCCCACCTCCTCACACAGCCGCACTGTGTCATGGCTCTCGGGAAAACTTATCGAAGGCGCTACTTCCCGGGTGAGCGCATACTGCTCCATCAGCCAGTTGCTGTGAAAATCCCACCACTTTGAGCTGTTGAAGATATAGTCAAAACCGGCATCAGCCGTCTTTCTTGTCTGGTCAGGAGGGCATCCAAGGGTCTCCGCAAAAAAACGGACATCAGGATATTTTTTCTTTGTTTCGCGAATGATCCGTTCCCATAAGCTTCTGGGCACCTGGTAGGCAGCGTCACAACGGAATCCGCGAAAACCGAGATCCGCCAGAAAGCTAACCACGCTGAGGAAGAACTGATAGAGACCTTCCTTGTCACGGGTATGCTGGTGATCGAACCTTGCAAGGTCTTTCCAGACAACCTTTTTATTGTTCTCATAGGCGAAGGGGTGCGCAATTTGTCCGTCATGCTCCCACTGGAACCATTCGGGGTGTGACTTCACCAGGGCCGAATCAACGGCGCAGTGATTAATCACCAGATCTATCATTATGTTGAGACCAAGCTTATGCGCGTCATTTATAGTCTCTCTTACCTGCTCCGCAGGCGAAAGACCGCTCGCAGGGTCGAGCAAGAGTTCATTAAAGTCAAAATAATCGCTGATTGAATACAGGCTTCCCGATGCCCCCAAACGCTGGATCGGGTTCACAAAGAGCCAGTTGAAGCCCATTTCTGCGGCCCTGGACACGTGCTTCTGCCATCCCGTAAATTTGCCTGCCAGCAGAGGGAACAGGTTGTAGACAATCATCTTCTCAGGCTTTTTCATAACGGACTCCTTGTATAAATCAATTATTAATTATTTTGTCGTACGGCTTCCAGCAAGAGTTGTTGGTTTTCGATCAATACAGAAAGCCAGAAATTCATTCGTTCAGCGTTGCCCTTGTCTTTCCAGTGACTGAAAAGAGCGGAAGCGTCGCCGAGGGGAAGCCTCCCTTCCACAGGATGAATTTCGAGGGAAAAGGAGACACGTTCAGGGCCCGGCGTCTTCATGGCTTCCTCAACAATCCTGAATAGTCCTGAAGGCCCAAACATGGTGCCGACGTCCTTTCTTCCCATGTAGTCAAATGGTAGCATAATTTTTGTAAAAAAACTCAGGTGGTCCGATACCCCAAAAGGGCTGAATGTGGAAAGCGGGTGACCGTCGTGAAGATGAAAATGTATGGGTTTACCAAGGCAGCCGGTCTGACGTATGACATGCGTCACTTCGGAAAGAGCTGCAGCAGCAGCCTCCTGAACATCTCCCATGATTTCCTTGAGACCGCTATGCCCGGGGCTGAGTGAGCATACATCTTCTCCAGGGTGTTCTAATGAATAGACGCGATTCGCACGCCAAAGGCCGATGTGTCCTATGTCTATGCAGCAGCTTACATACGCGAGGTCCCGTATTTCCTCAAATAGTTTGACAAAAAGAGAAGTGTCCAGGCCGGAAGCGTATTCTATGAAAAGACGGGGGCCGTTAATGCCTTCCAATAAGGAGTTCATCCGTCCCAGGATGGCCGCATAATTCTCGAACTCGCGCGATATTTCCTGTTGATCGTGGACGATAAGTCCGAAGATCCGGCCTCCGGACCTGCCGGCAAACTCCAGTACCAGCCTACGGCTGTTCTCATCAAACATATTAATCCATCGGGGCAGATGGACCGCTGCACCGGCTTCGGCAGCCGGTCTGAATCGCAAAAGATGGTCGAGTTCATCCGGCGTCTCGGCGTAGAACTCAGGGCTGAGACCTGCTTCGCCGAACCTCATTGCAGCAAGCTGCAGCAGGGCGTCATCGCCTTCAATCCTTTTTTGAAAAAGCGCCAGTATCAGAGGACATGCGCTGGGCCCTCGATTGGACAAAAAAGATTTCATCTCCTGAAATCACCCCCTCGATATCTTGCGGTGCGTGAAAAGCAAGTTCCACAAATTGTCCTGCACGCCCCAGGCGTTGCCCTATAAGGTCTCTATAAGACTTGTCCTTCGACAGCCTTATGGCTGAGTAATCGACTGTCTTCATAACAAGACCGCCCGACGGACTGGGCCAGGCAGCGCGGCTGAAGCTCGCGAAAGCCAGAGTATGCACCTCGCCGGTTTTCTTATTGTATACGATCCGAAAGGGAAATCCCGGCGCTCCTGCTGACGCCAGGGTTTCACCCATGCCGACTGCAAGCTCCATATAAACTTCTTCCGGATTATCATCAACAGGATTGTCGGTATGAAGTATAAATGATAATTCAGGGACTATAACTTTCTGTATGAGCACAGCCATTAGTGCCGTTTCATGGCTGATGCCGCAGTTCTCTCTGCTCATGACCGCGCGTTTCGTCCACAACGACGCCCATACCTTGCGTATCGCCTGAGCGGCATCGGAAGGCAATACATTCGCAACAGAATCATATAGACCGGCGCCGGACAAATTTTTCATGTCTTCGCAGTTGGAACTCGAACGCACCATCAGCCTGTCGTCTACAGCGAACTCCCCGGCAATACCCGAAACTATTTCATCCTGGACCGGGAGGTGACTGATAATCTCCCTCAACCTGGTCAAGACACCTGCAAATTCATTCTGGCGTATCTCACTCAGGCTGCGGACCAATTTCCGGTATTCTTCTTCAAGTGCAGGCTGCGCAGAGAGAGAGGCTTCCATTACCCCGAAAGGGACTACAAGTCCCGGGGCTGTCCTGAACCCTGCGCTCTCCAGGCCGGATAAAACCTCAAGCTGCCGTGCCGCGCCGGCCTTGCCGCCGGAGGTCTCAGGAACAGCATTGCTCAGAGGCAGCAGCAGTAATAATTTGTCCCTGGACGGCAGCATAACCTCGCTTAACTTTATTACTTTCACACCGACCTGCTCCGAAGTCGCATCTCTTCTTTTATCTCCGTGGTCAGGAACAATCTTCAGGCTGACCCTTTCGCCGGCGACATCCATATTGACCATATGGTTGACCAGAGCCTTCAGTCCGTCAAAGCCTTCCCTGGATTCATACGCTATGAATACGACATGATTTTGCCGGGCACGGACAGCAAGGTGTGAAAGGTGCGGAATTTCATGTGCCACGATAATGCCGGCGACATTACCCGGTATCTCTTCATCACCCTCCGCCTTATCCAGAAGGGCGATAACAGGTCCTCCGGCTGCATCAGGTAAATCCCCGATGCCATGCGCTGCGACGACCCGGCCGCAGGCATTCCCGGTGACTATAATGTCCCACAAGGAAATATTGGCGAGTGCCCGAACTCTCTTCAGAATAAGGGCAACGAGCTTGGATACCTGGAATACCGGATGGCTTCTGATGTCCGACTCACTGAAAACTTTTATTGCGCGTATATCCACACCCAGCGCCAGCCCCAGCTTTTCGGCTCTTTCCGGGAAAAGAGACAATATTTTATTGCAGTAATCCCCGGCCAGCCGGGAGCATCTGTCGAGCGTTGCCCTTAAACGGAGCAAGTTTTCGGGATCCATGCGGCTAAACCAGCGCGACCAGTTATTAAGCTCGGCCTCTATGGCCAGGCACTCTTCAGCATCGAACCCGCTAAAGCGCAGGTCCGCAATCGCCTGCTCCAGTGAGAAGAAGGCAGGCTTCCATTGTATTTCTTCCCCAGGGGCCCCGAAACAATTGTTAAGGCAGCTCAAGAGAACAAAAGAGAAATCTTCCAGGCCGATGTCCGCCATCTGAAGCTGCTGCGACCTGGCTGACACCTGACCGGTTGCGGATTCCCGTTCTGCCATATTACACAGTTGATGGCGAAGTCCTGTTAAAAGTCCAAACGCCGTCAACATCTGCTCCGGGGTATCAATCCTGCTTTTGGCCTCGAGAAATTTTCTTATCGAAGACGCTTCGTCCTTCTCGGCCCCCACAGCAAGCGCGGCGAGCCGCTCCTCCAGGGAGCCGGCATTGAAGAATTCCCTGAGTTCTTCATGAAAGCGCTTGAACTCCTCGACAAAAGACGACGGATATGGTGAGCCTGGCGAGGTGATCCTTTTCAACAGGCATTCAGAGGTAAAAAGGTCTTCGGGTCCGGCGGAGCGGTGAAGTTTATTCTGAAGCGTATGCTTGATCTCGTTTTTAAGTTCTCCCGGAATATCGTTTCTGTGCGCAATGTCCCGTATCCTTGTTAGGGGTTCCGCCCTTGTGAAGGTGCTGTCAAAAGAAGGCAGCCAGGGGAAAATTTTTCTGATGACAAAAACGTTTTCGGGAGTTGTTATTTCAGCGAGCCTCTCGTATATTTGCTGAGAAGTCCGCGCATGATGCGACGGCCTGTAGTGTCCGCCTTCCTCTTTGCAAGGGACTTCGCCAGTGGCGATAAAACGGAGGTAGATAGCTATGTAGATAAGATGTTCGGTATTCAGTTCAAAAGAACTGTCGGCGAAAAGGCCCAAAATCCAGCCCAGCCTGTTCCTCCAGCTAAGGTGCCTTTGGTTCGCTTCTACGATTTCCTTTACAAAATCTTCGCCCTGTTCCGGAAAGGCACCCATGAATTACCCGATTATTGACAGCAGCCTGTTGCGCGCATCTATGAGCGGTCCAGGCGGCTGCGGCCACTGTTCAAGGATAATGCATCCGGAAAAACCGCGCTTTCTCAGCCGCCGCATTATACCATTTATGCCCGCGCCATCCCTTCCGGCAGGACCCGTGAAAAGCGGCAGGTGGCTGTCTTGATCGCCGAAATTTTCGTGCATGTGCACATGAATGATAGGCAACCCGGCATCGAGCATGTCTACGAACTTAAGATAATCATTACGCGTTGCGCTGCACAGGTTCGCATGACCTATGTCGAGACACATTCCAATATGTTCGCTGTGCTGCATTCTTTTCATGATACCGAAGAGTTCGTTGAAATCGTCGGGCCTGGTATGAGGGGTATTCTCAATCGAGAGCTTTATACCTGCTCTGGAGAGAAGCCTCACAAGCGGGGCGACGGCATTCATAAAAGAAACGGCCCCTTCATCGGGATAATAATGAATGTTGACCAGCAATGCTCCGATGTCCATTGCGAATGCGGTCGTCCCGGCAAGATGTTCACGGGCATCCACTTTCAGCGGGTTGAACTGCCAGGGTGCATGGACAGTCAGTTTTACGTCATGAGCAACAGAGGTGTCCCTTATCCATGCGCGAGTTTCTTTCGACAGGTCGTTTTCATCCCAGCCCGCCCCTGATTCTTTTTTATCCGGAAACCATTCAAAGGCATCAAAGCCATTCGCTATGGCATATTCGAAAGGCCGCATAATTGAAGATGCCGAAAAAGCTGTCTGATTGCCGATACGCGGACGTGTCGGATCATTCATTTTCGAGACCTGTCTGCGGGCGGGACTGCACGACATAATATTGTCCGTTGCAGTAAGCGCCCTCAATATCCTGGGGAGAGCCGAAGGCCATTTCTACAGCGGTGCCTATAGCGGCAATCTTCATTAAAAACTCGTCACGAAAATCCGCATCCCACACCAGCGCTTCTTCCGTATAATTCAGGGTGGCCATTGCAGGTTGCGGCAGCATGAAGCTGTCGTAAAGACCGGCCCCGGAATACCCGGCAAGGTCTTCACCATTGGAATCCGAACGGAATACCAACCCCCCGCCAAAAAGACCGGCGCTTTTAGCCGGAAAAGATAGCAAATAAGGTTTCTGTTCCGCTTTTCTAGAGGTAAAGCTGAGCGCCCTTCCGGGATAGTTGGCAACCAATGCCTCCCCGAGGCCGAGGACTGCTTCGGCATATATTTCATCACTATTGTCGGTAAAAGGATTTACAGTATGGATCACGAAACTATAATCCGCATCGACCACCTTCTGCACAAGCACAGCCATGGCGAGGTCTTGATGAGGGATGCCGTTTGCCTTGCGGCTCAGATACGCGCGTTCATTCCACTTGGAGGCCCATACGTTCTTTATGCAGTTCCAGGAATCCTGCCATTTTTCCGGCCAATCTGAGGGCACTCCCAATCCGGCATTTTTCATCGCTTCGCAAAGTGAGCGGAACAATTCTTCAGGAGCATCAAGCGCAAGGATAACACTTTTTATTTCATCAAGCAAACCGACGTAAGTTCCTTCGGTCTGCTCATTCAGGCTGCTTACAAGCACACTATGTCGCTCGGCAACCTTACTATTGGGCGGCCAGGCCAGGACCTTTTCAAAGACCCCAAATGGCAGCGCTGCCGACTGCGGCAGGTGAATCCAGTCAGGCAGTCTGCCCTGCAAGCGTCTCAGGTTGTTTGATTTGCCCCCTGTATTATTCTCGCTGAAAGCACTCATCGGCAATGCGTAAGAACTGAAGACCGGCACATAGCTGCCTATGGTCTTCTCCATCCGCTGCCGACTTTCGGGAAGCGCCCTTATCTCCTCCCCGCTCTCTTCGAATGATACATCTCCGGCTGCGCTCACACTCAGTCTGACGCGGAGACCGCAAAGCGACTTTAATTTTTCGACCACATCACTGTCGTAACAGACTGCGAAGAGCACATGAGCATTTCTGGCCCGAACAGCCAGATGGGACAGCACATCGACTGAATCAGGCGTTATCAGGGCCGCAACCCCCTCAGGAATTTCTTCATTACCCTCGACATGGTCGGCAACTATAACCGAAGGGACATTCATCCCCTTACCCTGAATTGATTTAAGATCGGTTATTTTTTCGACAACCGCGTAAACCGCGCCTTTCCCATGGCTAATGACCTGCCAATTGCCGAGGTCGGCATTATTCCGCAGTATGGGGTCGAGTTTGCGCAAAAGCAATGATAAGACAAACGCGGGCCTGCCGCGCACAACTTCTTCGGTAAAAAGACCGATGGCCCACGATGCGGCATGAAAGGCCTTTCCGAGCGTATCGGCCCAAGGCTGAAGCATCCGGGAATAACGATCTATAAAATTGCCAAGGCCGCGCTCGATGCGGTCATTCACCGCTTTGGCCTGAAGAGACTTTATTTTTCCCCAGCCGCTGATATTAATAAGGCGCTTCCAGTAAGCGAGACAATTTTCAAACTCCTCACCAGGATTAGAGATGCAAAGATTTTCGAGCGACATGATAGTCAACGCAGCCAGTCGGTCCTCATTCAGCTCAGCGTTAATGTTTCTTTCCACAACGGTCCTGAAGAAGTCTTCCAGCGCCAGATCAAGAAAAAGCAGGTCGCGCACATTGCGTTGTTCCTCGCCGAGACGGCCGGCTGCCCAACGGCGGGCTTCCAGCACTTTTTCAATCAGGATGAACGATTGCTCTCCATCATCATTCCGGTGCGCCAACACATAATCCATCAGACCGTGAGCGGCGGCATCGAACAAATGCCAGGTGTTATTAATGGAGGTCCGCAGATCAGTGCCTGCATGCACTTCCCTCAGTATCCCGAGAAAATGCTCAAAGTCACGGATCAGTGCCCCCTTAAGATGCGGGATAAAACCAGGATGAGATTTGATCGGCCGCTCATAGCTTTCCATGCGCTTCCTGGTCAGGCCGCCCTCTTCCAGTTTTTCATAGAAGAGATCAATATCTCCATTGCTCCTCAGGAATTCCAGGTATGCCTCGCAGATAACTATGTCATCAGGGGTCGCATTGTTGTGCAGCTTCTGGTGCCATTCCTCCATAAAATGTCCTGCGACCTCTTTGATATTATGGCGGTGCATGATCTTCAGTATCTCGTCGCGCACCCGTTGCGCATCCCTGCCGGTGCCGAGGGTCGTCATAATCAAGCGGATAAATTCACGTTCAGCCGGCTCGTTAATGAAACGGCCAGTAAGCTTATCAGTAAGCCGGCCCATGGCGTGGCCCAATTCTCTCGGCTTGGTATTGTAATTTCGCTGCCAGTCCAGCTGCCTGATATACGAAAATCTAAGCCATACGTAAATAAGCGCAATCCCTTCGACATTATTGCTTCCTATCTCATCGAGCAGGTCGTAGCACAGATTGAATCTGTGCATCAGGGTCCATGAATTGCGTCCCATTTCATTTTCGATGATTTTATCGGCAACATTTGCAAGACCGCCGCTTTCAGAGAGGTTCTTCACTGTTGAACTCAGTGCGACCGGGATGAAGAAATTGCGTCCTTCATCCTTTATCCAGCGTCCGGCATCGCCCTGTTTGAGGACAAACAGGATTCCGGAAGGAGCATCTTCAACTCCTGTCTCCAGAACTAACCTTCTGGACCCGTCGCGGTCTTCGAATAGGGTCTGGGCCGCTGTGTTCTGAAACAGGGCGGTGCCGGAAGGACACATTGAAGACGGAGGCAAAACCCATTCATGGCGTGAATTATATGCCGCTCCCCAGTGAAAAATCAGAGGGCCGCATAGATCGGTAAGCAGTGTGATTGTATATCGCACATCGTCTTTTGCAACAACAACTGCCAATTGACCTTCATGCAGACGGTAAGAGTGTTCATAAACAAGCTCTTTCCCGGTCGACTCTTCCCGGAGTTGTTTTATCAAATACCCGTTAGTCGTAATCCGCTCCGGGTGCCGGCGCTTTCTCCTCATGGACGGGAGCAGCGCTGTATTCCGTAGGCTGCGTCCCTTCCTTAAAGAACTCATAAACCTTCGGCGTCTCTGTATGCTGTATCCAGCCAAGGATAGTCGTCGGCTCGTCGTGTGCCAACAAGCCGGTGGCAGGGTCAATGGGCAATCGGACAATACCCTCAGGCATCTGAAAATCCTCTACCGGCTCACCGGCAAGAGTATTCCTCATAAAGTTCGCCCAGATGGGCGCAGCCGCTCTTCCGCCGACCTCGCCCCTGCCGAGGGACTTTCTCATGTCATCATATCCGACCCATACGCATCCTACAAGCTGCGGGGTATAACCCACAAACCAGGCATCCTTGTAATCGTTGCTGGTGCCGGTTTTCCCGGCCGCAACACGACCTATATCAGCTCTCATTCCGGTGCCGTACCTTATTACGTCCTTCATCATCGAGGTGATCAGGAACGCAGACTGCGTAGTTACCGCTTCGACACCTTCGGGATCATTGCTCTCAAGCACATTGCCCGCCGCATCAGTAATATATTTGATGGATATGGGATTCATTTTGATGCCGCCGTTGGCGAACGTGGCATAGGTTGCAGCGAGTTCCATTGGGGCTATGCTTACCGAGCCGAGGGCTATGGTAAGCTCCCTGGGCAAATTTGTTTGTACGCCGGCGTCCCGTGCAAAGGCGATTACCGTATCGATGCCCACCGCTTCTACAAGCTTTACCGTCACTATGTTCCTCGAATATGCGAGCGCTTCCCTAAGCCGGGTGGGACCATAGTATTGACGGTCGTAGTTCTCGGGCCGCCAGGTGCCGCCTGGTCCTCCGGGATATGAGACCGGCGAATCGTCTATAATGCTGGCCGGGGTGAAATTGTGCTCGAGCGCTGCTGCATATATTATCGGCTTAAATGCGGACCCGGGCTGTCTCAAGGCATTTATCGCTCGGTTGAATTCGCTCCTTGTGAAACTGTAGCCTCCCACAATGGCCTTGACATAACCTGTTTCAGGCTCCAGCGCAACTACAGCGCCTTCAATATCAGGCTCCTGCTCGAGACTGAACGTTACATTCTTGCCGCCGATGCTCTTGAATTTCACCCATATGATGTCCCCGCGGTGAAGTATGTCCGTCAATCTTAATTTATTACTTGATTCAGCATTTCTCGCGCCTTTGACAGCGACATTGCCGGCCCACAAGGCATCGCCCGCCAGTAATTTCCCGGTAAGCCCTCTCGCCTTTACTACAGCCTCCCTGGAGTCGACGGACTCCACGACTCCGGTCGATATGTCTCCTGCAGACGCTGTAAAGTATGCCTTGTGCTCGGATGTATCTTCTTTCATCAAATCCTTATGGCCCACAGGCCCTCTCCACCCGCGTCGTTTGTCGATCTCGCGCAACCCATCCTGCAATGCGCGCTGGGCATGCAGTTGGGCATTTTTACTCAGCGTCGTATATACCTTCATGCCTCCCTTGTATACTGTTTCAACGCCGTATTTCTGCTCCAGTTGCTGCCTGACATATTCAAGAAAATAATTGTAAGTGTCAGTATTGGCCCTTAGCGACGAAAGCGAAAGGACGGCGGCTTTTGCCGCAGCCCTTTGGGACGCAGTTATATATCCCGCATCTTCTATTCTACCCAGAACGACCTCCTGCCGTTCCTTGGCTTTGACCAGGTCATTATACGGAGAATAGTTTGAAGGCGCCTTAACAAGCCCCGCCAGCATTGCCGCCTCGGGAAGGGACAGTTGCATAGCGGACTTGCCGAAATATACCCTGGACGCCATCTCGATGCCATAAGCCCCGTGACCCAAATATACTTTATTCAGATACATCTCAAGGATCTCTTTTTTGGAAAGTTCCTTTTCGAGTTTGACTGCGAGCTGGGCCTCTCTTAGTTTTCTCTTGATCGTCTTTTCAGGCGAAAGAAACATTATTTTGGCGAGCTGCTGCGTTATGGTGCTTCCGCCCTCTTTGAGGCTGGCGTGAATAATGTCCTGAAACAGGGCGCGGGCGATGCCTATATAGTCAATACCGCTGTGGTGCCAGAAACGGGAATCTTCAACGGCAATTACCGCATTCTTTACGTTATCCGGTATTTTTTCATAAGGGACAAATATTCCCTTCTCGACTTTGAATTCACCGATCAATGAATCGTCGTCCGCATAAACCTTTGTTCCATTGGTCGACCGGTAATTCTTCAGTTCGGATATTGAAGGGATTCCCTGGGCAACGGCAAGATAGCCGCCGGCTGCAGCACCGCCGGCTATGAATAGAATAAGCAGGACCAGCTTAAAACGCATTATTAAATTATAAAAGGACGTGATATAATTTTACAAATGCCGGTTTCGTAAAAAGGCCTATTAAAGCTGATTTTCTAAATGGATTCAGAGATGGTATTCAATATTTTTAAATATATCGCTCCCATTGGCGATATTATCTGCACATTCGCGGGTCCGTTTCTTGTTGAACTTGACATCAGGAAACATTCCTCAAGGTCCGCTATGGCACCATTGCCCGCATGCAGGCTCAGGACAGAACTCGATGCCTACTTTTCCGGCAGTCTTCAGGCCTTCAGGCAGGGAATAAAATTCATTGGAGGCACGGAGTTCGAACATAAGGTTTGGAGAGCATTGAAGGAAATACCTTACGGCGAGACCCGCTCGTACAGTTGGATCGCCGAACGTGCCGGAAGTCCGAAAGCTGTGAGGGCCGCTGGTCAGGCGCTAGGGAAGAACCCCTTGCCGATTATAGTCCCTTGCCACAGGGTCATTGCCTCAGATGGCTCCCTTGGCGGTTATTCAAGCGGCGTTGCGATAAAACAATGGCTGCTTGATCACGAAAGAACCAGCCGGTAGCGAATATCGACCGCATATTGCCAAAGTTAACCGAAATGTAACTGCCCTGTAACGCCGTTGTAACCATAAAGTTTATATCATTAGTAGCCACGCTTCCCGCAAAACTGATGCATATTTATAACGTCCTAATGAAAGGAGAGTATCATGAAAAGAATTAACAGGGGTCTGATGTTTTTTGCCGTGTTGGCTGCAATCTGCGTTTCGGCATACGGCGTATGTACCGAGGCCGGAGCTTCGGGTCTTATAAAACTGCAGGGCGCCGGGGCAAGCTTTCCGGCCCCGATATATCTCAAATGGTTTAAAGCTTACAGCGGTTCACATAGAGATGTGCAGATTGACTACCAGTCTGTAGGCAGCGGCAGCGGAGTCAAGAGCGTCATAGACAAGACGGTGGATTTCGGAGCAAGCGACGCGGCCATGACAAAGGAAGAAATGTCCAAGGTGGATGTCGGCGTCCAGCTGCTGCCCCTCACGGCCGGCAGCATAGTGCTCGCTTACAATATCGAAGGAGTAAAGGAGTTGAAGCTGCCGCGGACCGTCTATCCAGGCATTTTTCTGGGCAAGATCAAGAAGTGGAATGATCCGCTTATCGCCAAGGCGAATCCCGGCGTGAAGCTTCCCGATGCCCCGATCAACGTGGTAGTGCGCGCGGACAGCAGCGGCACGACATATGTATTCACCAACCATCTCAGCGCGATAAGCAAGGATTTCGCTCAGAGCCCAGGCGTTAACAAGATGCCGAACTGGCCTG
>JADFXI010000210.1 GCA_015233655.1 Nitrospirota bacterium
TCATCAGTCCTCCATTTGATTTTTACTTTTTTATTTGTGCCTTCAACGTGGCTACAATCATTCACAGTGATGAGGCCTTGCTCGCAGCCGGATTTATATTTACCATACATTTCTTTAACACTCATCTGAGGCCTGAGAAATTTCCGATGGACCTGGTCATCTTCACAGGCAGCATTGATGAGGAAGAATTCAAGCACGAACGTCCTCTTGAGTATAAGCGTCTAAAAGAGACCGGCACCCTCGAAGCCCACATGACTGCGGCCCCTTCAAATAGAATTGTGGTCCTTGGAGCAGTTTTTGGATTTGTTACTGTGCTCATAGGACTCCTCTTGCTTGCATTAATTATTTTGGGGCAGTTCTTCTATTAGTGGATAAAGTCGTAAAACTCTGCTCCAGAAACAGGGACCTCCTGCATAAATTCAGCAGACTCACCCTAAACCGTTTAGGCAGTCTCGTACCCCTGCGTCTCCCGCTGCAGATTTTCGAGAAAGTCATGGACGTCAATGTCGCCAAAGAGGTCGAAAAGGACCGTCTCATTGTCGAACATGCCGCTGCCTTGTTTTACGACGGTAAAGAGCCGGGGCCGGCATACGTGGCCGCAGTGTTCGAGAAGACAAAAGAAGTCGACCGTGAATATATCAAAAAGTTATCACTTCCGCTTATAACAATAAAAGTGCGGTATGAGGATTTCGAAGAGATACGTAAACAGCGAATCAGCCGCCTGTCACAGGCGGTCTGCGACGTGCTGAAGGCCTGGAACGAAGACGAGACTTTTGAAGATGCCGTCAGATCGTCATTCGGCGCCGCTCAATTTGGGGAAACCATCGGCGCCATTCTTCATCTCTACAACCTCGAAACCATGAAGCTT
Source organism: Nitrospirota bacterium (assembly GCA_015233655.1). Lineage (GTDB taxonomy): Bacteria > Nitrospirota > Thermodesulfovibrionia > Thermodesulfovibrionales > Dissulfurispiraceae > JADFXI01. Next base: position 869 of record JADFXI010000210.1, read on the forward strand.
AACAGGTCAATCGCAGTTCATCCTCCGTTCCATTTAGTCCTGGAGCCGATTACTAACGCGCTCTATAACACCATGGAAGACGCTGCAAAAGAAACCGTGACCGGCTGCGTGCGGGAAATATACGGCGATTGAACTGATGTTAAATAGGCGTTTGCTTCCTGGCCTCGAATATCGTTGCAATGCCGAAACTCAGCCTGTATACTTTTACGTCGTTGAACCCGCACCTTTCAATAATATGCCTGAATTCATCGGCCAGGGGGAAAGCCTGTATGGAGCGGGGAAGATAGTTATACGGGATGTCGGTATTGAGGACCATTTTTGCTACAGCAGGCATGATATTAAAGCAATAATAATTGTAGAAAGGCATCAGCCACCTTGTCTGCGGGCAGGTCAATTCAAGACAGTAAAACCGCCCACCCGGCTTAAGCACCCGGTGTACCTCATGCAGGGCCATTGAGGTATCAAGAATATTCCTCATCCCAAATCCTACTGTCACGACGTCGAACACATTGTCGTCAAAGATGAGGTCCTTGGCATCAGACAGTACGAAGGAAACATACCGGGAGGCGTCCGCTCCGAGCTTCTTCTTTGCGACCTCCAGCATCTCTTGGCAGAAATCAGCGCCTATGACCGATCCCTGCTGCTCCGACGCTTTCCCGGCAAGCAGGAATGCCAGTTTCCCGGTGCCTGCACAGACATCGAGGATTTTTTCACCCCTCTGTATTTTCGCAAGCTCCACAAGTTTCTTCCGCCATATCGAGTCCATTCCGAAACAGAAAAGCGAACTCAAAATGTCGATTTCCGGGGCTATTGTCGCAAATATGTTCTTAATAAAGGCATCTCTCGGATGCGCCGGTATTATCGCCATAAGATCAACTTGAGCAGTTTCAGATAACTGATCCTCAGGCCTTTTATGGGCCATTCAAGCTCATGCTTGTCGCATACGGAGTCAAGATTATTGAGATGCAGTATCTCGGCCCTTGTCGCCTCATCCATATCACCTGTCCCGTCGAGACGTTCGATAAGGACCTTCGCTCTTTTAATGTGATCTCTGATCACAGCCGCCTTTTCTTTTCCAAGCACCGCGTATTTCTCCTTGATGTCAAGAAGAAGGAGGGCCGCGTCATAAGTGGCCCTGACGATATCGTCCCTTTTCATCCATTCCGACTCGTAATTCAGCATATATTTCCAACTCGGCTTGAGCATAGCCTGCCTATGTTCCTTTAGCGTCCGGTAGAAGAGACGGTATCCGAACTTCTCCGGCTCCTCAAAAATACCGCTGCCGGGATCTATGAAAGGCGCCAGGGGAGCGATCAGCGGCAGGATTCTCCGTTCACCACCGTTAAATTTCTGCAGCAGTCTTTCACAATATCTCACAGTCTCCATGACCGATTCATAATCCTGATAAGGCAGGCCTATCATAAAGAATATATCGATTCTTTTGCACCCGGCATCGAGCAGGGTCGCGATCATTCGTTCCAGTTCGGCGTTATCATAGTGTTTGCCGAAGGTGCTTCGTACCTTCGTGTCATGGGATTCAGGCGATATCTCCACATTAAAAGTCTTAAGGCAACCTGCCGCCTTTCTTATGAATTCGTCTGACGGGGGATTGAAGAATTCAATTGTCAGTTCGTTGTCAATGCGGTAATCCCTGACCGTTTCGAGAAATTTAGTAGCATACTTCTCGCCGGCCTGCAGCAGGTCCCCAAGCGCCATGACAGGAGCGCCGGTGTATTCCGAAATCCTCCTGATGTCGTCGGCAAGAAGTTCGGGGGGTCTGAAGCACGGCTTGTCCCTTATGCAAAGCTTCTTGAACGATGAACTTGATCCCGCGCATGTTCCGCAGTTGTGAATGCACCCCCTGCACTGAAAGACAGCAGTGACAGGATAGGAGAGCCAATAACGAAACGGGATGTAGCCTGACGGGTCGCGGTATTTTATCGCCATTTTGAGGAGATGGACATAATCAAAATTAACGTAATCGAGCTGCTCGGGCCTGAAGGAGAACTCGTTGGTTATTACCTTTCCTGATGAATCCCTCCAGACAAGGTTCGGCACACGTTCAAATCCCGACCCTGCCTTTATCGCCTCCATCAGGAGTCTCAGAGGCTCTTCCGTCGAGTCACCCCTGACTATGAAATCCACAAAAGGATAATCCGACATGATTTCGTCCCGATAATATGTTGCAGAGAGCCCGCCCAAAATCACCGGCGTGGACGGATGATATTTCTTTAACATTTCTGCAAGGGCCAGACTTCCGTCCGCATGCGGGAGCCAGTGCAGGTCCACGCCGAAAGCCACCGCCTCCAGCTTTTTCACATATTTGCCTGCGTCAAAAGACCTTGAGGAGAGCATCTTCAGCGCAAGGTTTATAATCCTTACCGATATGCCGTGCCTGTTCAGATATTCCGACATAGTAAGGAACCCGATTGGGTAGATTTCAAATATAGTAGACGACGGCACAACGTCGCTCACCGGGCCATAAAAACCGGGCCGCTCACGGAAATTAAAGACACTCGGCGGATGGAGCAGTATCAAATCGGGCTTGGACATACGTTTTAATTATACAATAAATCTATCTCCTGGCAAACTGAACTGAGCATCAACACCGTAAAACAGCGCAGAAGAGAGTTTTCCTTATCTCA
>JADFXI010000211.1 GCA_015233655.1 Nitrospirota bacterium
CTTTCCATAGGCACTGCCATAGATACCCTTAAGCACCTTCCATACGAGGAACTCGATTTTGCAAAGGTGGACCATCACCGGTCGCTTCGCGGCGTTATTCCTGAAGTAATTTTCGCCCAGAACAAGAAAACGGATGCCGTAGTCGCCATTGCCCGGGCCATGCTTAAGAAGAGCGGCCGTTTCCTTATTACCAGGGCGCGGGAGGACATGCATGCCGCTCTCGGAATGAAGGAGGCGAAGTTCTACCCTGCATCCGGCATAATCGCCTGTGGGAAACCTCTGCACAAAAAGGGCCTGGTGCTCATTGTCTGCGCCGGGACCTCGGACATCCCTGTTGCAGAAGAGGCAGAAATCACGGCCTCTTTTTTAGGCAGCAGGACAGAAAAGATTATCGACGTCGGAGTTGCGGGAATTCATCGGCTGCTGAGTTTCAGGGACCGTATTACGAAGGCCCGTGTCATTATCGTAGTTGCAGGCATGGAAGGGGCGCTCCCGTCTGTAGTCGGAGGGCTGACAGACAAACCTGTTATTGCAGTGCCCACCTCTGTCGGTTACGGCACCAGCCTCGGCGGACTCACAGCACTCTTTGCAATGCTGAATTCCTGCGTGCCCGGCATTGCGGTAGTAAATATAGACAACGGCTTCGGCGCAGGCTGTCTGGCACACAAGATAAACATAATAAAAACTTAAATACCGAAGTCTGCTACGCGCAAAGCCCGGGATACTGGAAGAACCGGTGATTCTTTAGGGGACGTCACCAGGAATAGCAGCACTTGTCGTGTTATGATAAATTTTCAGGAGGTGCCCTGTGAATAAGTTAACATGGAAGAATTTATCGCTCTATGCCGGCATGCTGTTCTCCTGCGCGGCACTATTAATAATGCCGGCGCTTAATACCGATGCCGGAGATGCAAACATGGACTTGAGAGGAAAGGCGTTCACAAACCCTTCCGAAAAATTCGTGATGCCTGCCGAATGGATAAAAAAACCTGTCAAATATGAATCGTGGGCTGAGGGAGCCGATATTGCGATCATGCTCGAACAGGATGTGTACCAGACTATTTTACCCCTTATACAGAGATATGCAAAAGAAAAAAACATAAAGATTGCCGTAAGGGAAGGCACCTGCGGAATTGCGGCCGGCATGCTTGCCGGAAAAACAGTCGATATGGGAGGGTTCTGTTGTCCGCCCGGTAAAGAAGACCGCCTGCCGGGAATAAAGTTCCATACCCTAGGCATCGTAGGCAAGGCGTTTCTTGTCCATCCGGCCAATACGGTTGATTCTCTATCGACGGAGCAGCTTACAAACATATTCAGGGGCAAAATATACCGCTGGTCTGAATTAAAAATGTCCAACGGTCAACAGGGACCGGACTGGCCGATCAAGACTATTGCGCGTCTCCACTGCATTTCAAGGCCTGGGCACTGGCGCCTGATGCTCGATAAGGACGAGTATTACGGTCCCAGTATGAAGGAAGTGGGGTCTATACCTGACATGCTGGCACTGGTAGCTGCTTCGAGAGAATCTATCGGGTCAGAGGTGCTGAGCATGGTCGAAAAATACAAGTATGGCGGCAAGGTCAAGATAGTGAAGATTAACGGCCATAGCCCGAATAATCCGGCTGATCTGGCATCATTCAAATACCCTTATTACCGCACCTATACTATCACCACATGGCAAGGCAAAGGGGTTGAGAACCCTAAGGCCCGGCGTCTTGCGGAATACTTGATGAACGCGGTGGAAACCCTCGATCCTGCCAGGTTCGGGTTTGTGCCTTCGTCCGGTCTCAGAAAAGCCGGATGGAAATATTCAGGCAGCGAACTGGTAGGAGAGCCTGGTTGACTCTATGCGGCTGACAGACAAAATCATGGGTCATCTTCTCAATTTTACACGACGCATCAGGCTTACTCCCAAAATGCTGATCCTGACTTTGCTCGTAGGTTTCATTGTGTGGACCGTTCTCGACACTATGCAGACAAAGATGCTGAAGGAAATGTCCAATGACTATATTGACAAAATACTCGAGGGAAAGAACCGCGAACACAGGATGCACTTCGATAATTACGTTGAGTTATATCACAGCACCGCAAAATTGATTGTACTGTTAAAGCCCTTCCAGGACCATGCCGCGGGTCTTAACGCTCACTTGTCCGGGAAACACTCAACACTATTCCATTCTGAGATACCACCCTGGCTGCCGTCGGCATCCGTTATGAGGCACCTTGTGCATATCCACTACGCCCTATTACTTGACCGGAAAGGGAGCGTCAGAGAGATCTATCAGGACGTGTCGGAACCGCTGCCGCATGCATTGCTCGAACCATCCGGTCTTTTACGTCAGTTGAGCCACAACCAGAGTTACATGACCTCGGTTGAGGGCGCACCCTTTCTGCTGACATCTGAGTCTTTGACCGGGGCTGACGGCGACGTAAAGGCCACGTTGATGCTCGCTGCAGGCCTCGACGACGATTTTCTGAGATGTTCGCAGTCTGCAAATGATGAAAATGAGTTGGTGGCGCTGATAGAGAAAAATAAGCATGTGGTCATCTCGAGCAACAGGCCGGAACTGCTGCCTGCGGGGACCCCTGTGGAAAGACTGGGAAAAGACTATAAGATAACGGGGAAATCCTTCTTTGACTGGGGTTCTTCAGACCTTATCCTTGAGTTGGCCACATTAGTGTCCAAGTCTGAATTTGAGCAAATGGGCAGGACCATACTCAGGTCTGAAAGGAGGCAGCGCTCCATACTGGCCTTTTTACTCATCCTTTCCTTTTTGCTGATTATTTTCGCCATTACAAGACGCATAGAGCATCTGATGGCAAATATAAGCGATTTTTCCGAAAAGATACTGGGGATAAGAATCAACGGAGAGCAAAAAGGCGACGAACTCGATCTGCTGGAAGATGAGTTCCGGCACCTTACAGTCGCAATAATAGAAGCTCGCGATATAGTGAAGAAACAGGCGGAAATACTTCTCAGCGAGAAGACAGTCTATCTAAACAGCATTATGAAGTCCTCGCCTTTTGCCATAGCTGCCACAGACCTCGATTTCGTCATAAGGTATTACAACCCGGTCGCGGAAAAGTTCTTCGGGCACAAAGCCGAAGATGTAATAGGCCGGACTGTGCCGCATATCCACGAAAAATTGAAGGTAGACCCGTCTCGCTTTGAAAGGGCCATAGAAATAGTTAAACGGAATAATCTGTATACCTATAATGTCAAAACAACGACTGGAAGCGGGACCCTTTTTCTTGAGTCGCGCGTATCTGGGATATGGGATGAGAAAGGTGAACTTATAGGTTTCGTCCTGATGTCGAGCGATGTCACCTCAAAGTTGAAGGCCGAGGAAGAGTTGAAGGCCATGGCAAAATTCCCCGATGAAAACCCATATCCTGTTTTGAGGCTCTCGCAGGAAGGGCTTGTATTGTATTCTAACCAAGCCAGTTCACCCCTAATGGACCTGTGGGGATGCCGTCCTACGGAA
>JADFXI010000212.1 GCA_015233655.1 Nitrospirota bacterium
CCTCTCTGATTTGGTCAATTCCCTTGCGCTTATAATTCTTATTATGTCTCCCCTTTCGGTATGAGCAACAATAAGGAGACGGCCCTTACGCGAGTGACCGATAATAATATATCGTTCTTCCGCAATAGAGTGATCAGGATCAAATGTAGTTATGCTGAGAGTGTCACCAAAGACTGTAGCCGCCTCGGTAAATGTCACCTTGTGCTTTTTAAAATTTCTATCAGCTTTTCCGGCATCCCACTCAAATGTCATTATTAGCTCTTAACCTTTATTTCTATTTTATCAGAATACGCTTTATTCAGTGTAGTAGATTTGTAGTAGTTTATAGAGGATTATAAAGCGTATCTCGTATATGTTAGAATTCTAAATTGAACTCCTTGGATTCATTGGATTCCTTGGACTTGTTTTTAAAATGTCAAAAAATGGTTAAGTGATTGAGGATAAAGCTAAAAACCCTTACAGAATCGCTGATTCGTAATCAGCAGGTCGTCGGTTCGAGTCCGATTCCCGGCTTCTTTTTTTTCGGTAAGCTATACCCCATACTATTTTTCATTTCTACGGAATCGTATAGTTTGAGTAATGAGTGGTTGTCACAACAGGAGAATGATTAAGAGACAATAGAGACGGTGCCGACAATTGTATTGTCGGCAATAAGTTCATAGCGTATGTTTTCAGACCTCGACGAACCTATTTCAGGAGCAGGGCTGCCAGTTCGACCTTCTTTACTTCTTCATTAATCGCCTGGACACGACTCCACTCTCTGGAATCGGGACTGATTGAAGGAACAAGATTGTCGATAAATTCTCGTATTATTAGGAGCGGTTTTTTGATTTCGAATGCGACCATTTGCAGCCTTTCTGTCAGCGAGTATTGGGCCATTGGTTCAGATCCGTCTCGGCCCTTCCCATCGAAAACAACAAAAACCCACTTTGCCATTGTCAGTGTCAGTTTTTGAAGCGTAAAATGCACCTTCTCCAGAAGCTTTATGAGGTCGGCTTCTCTGCTCACCTTCACCTTCAGGGTTTCTGAAATTTCCTGGACCTCATTAAATGCCGACGCGAGAAGCGGCGTAAGCACCTGGCTTTTTATACCATATATCGACTCAACTTCAGTGAACATAACATGCCATCCAGCCCCTTTTTCGCTGATCAGATAAGAGAACCTGCGTGCCGCATCACAAAGCAGCGCAAGGGGAGGGACTTTGTCCTGCCGTTTTTTATTGAGGCAAGCATCTTGGCATTCAAGGATAATTTCAGGAAAATTCCAGTGCTTAAGCACCTTGTGTCCTACATCACGATGGTTGACTCCGAACTGTTCCTGTTCCCATTCAAGGAGGGCCTCAAAGGGATAGGGCTCCGGCATGGAATCGCTTTTACCCTTTACAAACAGGTCAAAAAAGATTAACCACCCTATCTCAAGCGTCAGTCCGGCAACAAATGCCTCTTCAGGATTACAGGTTTTCGCTGTCCTTGCGAGACTTCGTGCTATGATGGCCCTGTAGAGTGACGACCTCCAGAATTCTTCATAGTCCATCGATCCTACCTTACCCATCGGGAATGTGTCCCTGAGGGAAATAGAAAGGGCCATATTCCGGAGACGCATAAAGCCAACCTTCATGACTGCATGTCCTATGGTGCTGATTTGCCCTGCGTTACCGAAAAATGCCGAATTCGCGAGCCTCAGCAGTCGAGCAGTAAATGACGGGTCCTTTGCAACCAGGGAAGCCAGATCATCAACTGACGCAGTCTCGCTTGAAGCAAGTTCCCTGAGGCGCAGGGCAATCGGGGACAGCACGGGAAGACCATAGCCCTCTCCGATTTTTTCCAGTATGGAATTATTATTCAGGTTCATGATAGCTTCACAATGTCATTAGTCTGTTGTGTCATAGGCCATACAATACAATCAAATATCATGCCTGATATAAATTAGCAGTTTTGACATGATATCTCATTGAAATAATAGCAAGTAAACAAAAGTTAATCCGGCCCCCTGTCAGTAAAGTGACTTATGCACTGTTAATCTAATGACGATAGACGCGCCTGGCGATCAGCGTGCCTATACATTTTCCTCGGCCACATGTCTTATAAGTAACGCACACCGCCCTGCTGGTTTCCATATTCATGCCTTATTTCCGTTAGTTAAATATTTTACGGCCGCATTCTCGTCGGGAAAGACAAGTATGAATTCCGTAAGTCCGAGCATCTCGAAAGTATCACTATATGTCTTGCTCAGGTCGGTAAAACAAAGTGTCCCCCCGGCTTCTTTCAGCTTTTCGATAATGCTGAGCAGCATTGAAATACCGATAGTGTTGATAAAATCCGTTTCCCTGAAATTCAATACCACTTTCCTGATGTCACTTTCAATATAGGACTTACATTGCTTCATGAGACTCTCTCCGGCTATATTGTTCAAATAGCCTTGCGGATAAAGAATAGTAACGTCGCTTATTCGCTTTGAAGTCACTTTAAAACTGTTTGCAACACTCATTTGATCACCTCACTATGTTGGATATTCTTTATAAGTACCATTCTTGTCCTGTCATCTATTCTCTCTATTCTGACTTCATCCATAATCGAACGAACAAGCTTCATACCCCAGCCTCTTTTATGCTCGGAACGCAATTTTTCCTCGACAGAAGCCTCTTCTATATTTGCGATATCAAAAAACTTGCCCGGGCATTCGATCATTATCTCGATCCTTTCCGCCAGTGCGGTAAATTTAAGCGTCACCTTTTTGTCATAACTGCCACTGTGCTCGATCGCATTTATGAAAGTCTCTATCAGCGCGAGCTGGATATGTTTTATCACATCAGGAGTTATGTCCATATTCTTACATATCTGTTCAACCGCTTTTGCAGCGACCAGCTCAGCATTTGATAGCATTGGAATGACCATTTCAAATGATGGAGCGGCGCTGCTGATCGAGGAATATCTTGCAGCTATCAGCTCCTGTATCTGCTGCAACTTCACGCCTTCCACTTCTCTCAAATAAAGGCTTTGCATAAAATCCTGCAGCACATTGTCCTTCAAGCTCCGTATATTGGTCCCTCCCTGAACAATGCCCGCCCTCTGAAGAGATTCGAGCACTGACCTGACCGAGGCTTCCGGCACTCCGAGTATTTTACCGAGCCGAACGGTATCATGGAACTCGCTATTCGACTTGATCGAATGCATAAGCAGTTGCGCAGCTATCCTCCGCTGTCCTGAATCCTTGATGAACTCTCCCATTATCGACGACCAGTAGAACGCGGTCTCTCCCCCGGAAATTTCGAAACTGTAAATCTCCCAAAGGTCACTATCCGTGATGTTTCTTTTCTCCATTTTCCAGATTGCGCGGACTATATTCCTGATATAAAGCGGATTACCGCCCAGGATCCTTACAAACTTTAGCATGGTTTCCTTATCGCCACTTATCTGGAGCTTGTCACAGTAACCCTTGAAAAGGCCGTAGGCAACATCCTCCGGGAGCTGCCCG
>JADFXI010000213.1:0-417 GCA_015233655.1 Nitrospirota bacterium
ATTTTGCCCGCAACAGCTGGGCAGTCATGTCCTTGTCGCCTATATTAAACTTTTCACGCGCAACGACCTGGAGTTTGTTCCCCTGCGCCTTGATCTGCGCCATCAGGTCATCGTGCCCCGAAACGCCGTAGTTTGTGGAGTCATTCAGAATGGCCACTTTGGTAAATTTACGGTTGATGGCCTCCTCTACAACCATGGCGGACTGAATGCCGTCATGTGCCGCAAACCGGAAGATGGATAGGTCTTTTGCACCGGCCTTGCTCCACTGTGTCATGGATGCGGAACCTGCCGCAGGGGTGATGATTTTGGTTATACCTTTTTCCTGCAAATGCTTGTCACCCGCCATGACAACGCCTGTATTCACAGAGCCGATTACACCGGAAAGGTCGCCGATAGACGCGAGTTCCTGGGCAATCA
>JADFXI010000213.1:510-3394 GCA_015233655.1 Nitrospirota bacterium
CCACCAGCAGCATTTATATCCTGTATGGCCAGTTTGGCGCCATCACGCATGGACGCTCCCATCGGCGCTGAGCCGCCGCTGAAAGGGCCTGTAATCGCAATCTTAATCGTCTCACCCGCAAATGCCTGAGCTGCAAAAAAAGCCACCAGAGCTGCCGTCACAAGAAGTCTTTTCATGTTCCTGCCTCCATCCTGCGATAATTTTTACCGGAATCAAATTACTCTAACAAAAACCATAACACAATTCAACAGCATTCACAATAAGTAGTGGGACAGTTTGTTTTCGCACTCGATTATGCCTGCGAGACTCAACCGGCGGCTTCTGTCTTGAGTCCCTGCACGGCATACACATTAATCGGCGCTGTGCGGCCTTTTACCGTTATCGACCCCATTTCCCTGGTCATGACCAGGTGGCGCACCGCTATATATGTGTATTCGCTGATGAGTATGTCCACATTAAGGTCCCTCGTTGCTGAACTGACGCGGGAAGCCAGATTCACTGTATCTCCTATTGCCGTATACTCCATCCTCTGCTGCGAACCGATGTTGCCCACAACAGCGATGCCGGAATTAATGCCTATGCCGATTTGCAGCTTTTGTTTCCCTTCGCTGTCCCACTTGCGGCAGAGTTCATCCATCACCTGCTGCATCTCGACCGCTGCCCTTACCGCATTTTCTTCCTGATACAAATCGTCCAGCGGCGCGCCGAACACGACCATCATGCCGTCCCCAATGAACTTGTCAAGGGTGCCGTTATGCCTGAAGACCACCTCAATCATTTTTTCGAAATACTCATTGAGCAGTGACATGACAGCCTCGGGACGCATCTCCTCGGAGAGTCGCGTGAAACTGCGTATGTCGGAAAAAAGGACCGTAATCTTCCGCCTGCTCCCCTTTGTCGGGAGAGGGTCGGCAGAGTTCAATATGCTGTCCACAACCTGATGGGACACATACCGCGCAAACAGACCTTTGATCATCTCGCGGTCTTTGACGGCAGCCGACATCTGATTAATCGCCCGGGCCACTTCGCCGAATTCATCCCGAGAGGAAATTTCGACCCTAGCATCCAGATTGCCTTTCCCGATGTCGACGATGGTCCTGTGAATGGCGCTGAGAGGACGGCTGACGTACCTGGCCAGCAGCGATGATACCGCCATCGCCAGGACCACAGATCCCGCCAAAGCTGCCAGTCCATTCCACCAAAGTTTTGTTATTCTTTTGTTAACATCGGAGGCGTTTATTTTCACCACCACCGAGGCTACTGCATTGCCGAGATGGTCCCGCACAGGGGCGGAGGCAGCCATCCACTCGCCCCACTGGTCGATCACAGGGGTCGAACTCACCTGATATTGGTCTATCATAAACCCCTTGCCGAATTGTCCCCTATACAGATCTCCTACATGCGATTTATTCTCGATATTCTCTTCCGCATCAACACAAAATCGAATTACATTCGGATTGTCCGGCTGGACTGTCACCGTCTGGATATACGCCACATATATATCAAGACGCCGGTTGGCATCTCTGACCCTTCTCAAAATATTTCGCACTGCGTCGTAGGCCTCATTACCCTCATCAGAACGCTCGCGGATAGAGCCGTGCATGTCACCGTCAATGAGTGCAGCGGCGGTAGCCGCCACTGTCAGAGATTTGCTTTGCAGTTCTTTGAAGAGAAAGGTGCGCGCCCGGGAGTACATAACCGAAAAAAGTACTGCGGTTATCAAAAGGGAAAGTGCTATAAGGAACACTGTCAGCCTGGAGCGGTATTTCATGCCAACTATTATATATCAATATTGCAGTGCAACGCCCATGGTCGTCCCTATCCGACTGACGACGTCACTATGTCTTTCCAATTCGTTGTTTTAAGAATTTTCCCAATTCTTTGTCCGTTATCGCTATATGCTTAACGAGCCAATTATAAAGCCACCCCTTTATTTCGAGCGTAATGCGGTAGTCTGCTATACTCTCGTAAAATCTCGTCTGAAACGCCTCAAAGTCTTCTATGAATTTCTGATGCTGCTCTTTGTGATTGTCTCTGGAGTGATAATTATACGTTTCCATAAAACGCTCTTCCAGTTGAAAGTGTTTAATAATATAATCCCTTAGAAAGTCCGCCGCCATTCCGACTTGTTGTACGCTTTCTTTTCTGTCCACAGTAACAAACAGCTTCCTGATTAACGCTATCATCTCTTTATGCTGATTGTCTATTTCCTCAATGCCGGAGGATAATCCTTCCGACCACTGAATATCGAACTCTTTTCCGCTTTCAGGATGTTCAAGGGAGCTATTAATATTTTTCTGATATATTTCCTCAAAGAGAGGCATTGCTACCTTGAACACCTCCAGCAATCGAGGGTCTAAATGGTGCGGCATGGTTCTGCCATCACCTTCGAGGATGATTCTGCATGCGGTTTCATGATCAAATGCAGGTTTGTAAAGACGCCTGCTCCGCAACGCATCATACTGATCAGCAAGATGAGTTATCCTGCTTTCCAACGGGATTTCTTCTCCTTTGAGCTTATACGGATACCCTGAGCCGTCCCATCTCTCGTGATGGGAGAGGGCAATAGTCTTTGCCATAGAGAGCATGGTATGCCCGCCGATAACTTCAGATCCCAGGACAGTATGTTTTTTAATTGTTTCGAACTCCTCAGTCGAAAGCTTGCCAGTTTTTTTTAGGATATGGGGCGGGGTATGCACTTTGCCCATATCATGCAGAGTGGCCTGTATGCGGATCCTGTTAATGAAAGATTCTTCCAGTCCGAGTTCTCTTGCTATAACGCTGCAATATTCGCCGACTCTGTGGATATGATTTCCGGTGTCGTCATCGTTGGCTTCCGCCGCCCTTGCAAGCGCATAGATCATATATTCAATGAGACTCGCAT
>JADFXI010000214.1 GCA_015233655.1 Nitrospirota bacterium
CGTTCAGCAAGAGCAGTTTTTCATACTCTCGTATCTGCGCCTGAACATCCCTTATGTTGTCGAGCACAGGAATGAATTCAGCGAGTTCAATTCCTTCCAGCACTGCGCCTTCGGGCGCAACCCGCTCAAGCAGCGGTCCGAGATCAGAAAAATGATGGAGCGCGAGCGACCCGCCTTCATCATATATTCTTATCATCTCGCCTACCTGACCGAGCCTTTTTTCGATGGCAGACCTGTCAGCCATAGGACGCATTGCGAGCACAAAATCCCTGGATGACTCGCTGTGGACAAAGTCGGCAATAAGGCCCAGGAGCTTATTGAATTCAAGAAGGTTGAGGGAGAATAGACCACCCGGCTTATTGTTCACGATAAATTTTCTACTCCTGCTTTAATAGACAAGACAGCACCATATTGACAATGCTGATGAAAAGGGCGCCGAACAGGGCGGGCCGGAAACCGTATACCGAGAACCCAAGATCCAGGGCCTTTGACGCAGCGCCGGTCAGCCACAACATAAAGGCGTTAAGCACGAAAATAAAGAGGCCCAGCGTTAATACGACAAGGGGCAGAGAGAGGCACTTCAGTATGGGCCTCACAAATGCATTAAGCCCTCCGAAAACCAGCGCAACCATAAGCAGGCCGTACCACGGCCCTCTATAGACGATGCCGCTGATTACCTTCGAAGCGGCCCAAAGCGCAACGCTGTTGATGAAGAGATTGACGAAGAAATATTGCACATAAAATTATACCAGATTTCACACGGGGCCGTTTTTCTGTTATATTGGTTAACACGCTCATAACAGGTTCCACTATGGCAAAGAAAAAAAACAAAGCGGTCGGCAAAAGCAATGTTGCTCCTCCCACTCAAGACAAAAATTCCGGGGTGCATGCGCCCGTCAACTTGTCTGCTCTGTCGGACAATTCCTTATTACATATAGCCTGTCTTGTTTTTACAGTTATCCTAATCTACGCCAATGCCGTTGACGCTCCGTTTCAATGGGATGAAACTTCGTACATTGTCGGCAATCCGATAGTAAAGAACCTGCATTATTTCTCGAACCCGTCGGACGCTCGCGGACTCGGACTTTACAATGCCATGATGCTTCGCTATATAGGATATCTCACTTTCTCGCTTGACTACAGGTTACATGGCACATCTGTTACCGGGTACCACATTGTCAACATCGCAATTCCTGCGGCAAACAGCATCCTTGTATATTTGCTGGTCTTGCTGACATTCCGGACCCCGTTCTTTTTGAGGGGCGTGAATAGCGGATTTTCACGCTTCACGTTTCATGATACACGGCTTATCGCTTTCTTCTCAGCCCTGATCTTCGCTGCACACCCGTTGCAGACAGAGGCCGTTACATATGTCTTCCAGCGCTTTGCATCTCTTTCCGCACTTTTCTACCTGCTTTCATTGGTCATGTACATATTATCGAGATCAGAAGACAGGCCCAGGCGTATTTTTTATTACAGCATGGCCTTCATTTCAGCCTTGCTAGCAATGAAGACAAAGGAGAATGCCTTTACTCTGCCCATCACAATCATTTTATATGAGTTTTGTTTTTTTAATGACGCTCAACGCCCGGCACTGTATGCAAAACGCTTTTATTATCTTGTTCCCATCGTTCTTACTCTTGCTATTGTCCCTCTGACACTGATGAACCTGACAGGAAATGTTCAACTTGACCCCGGCGAATACGGGGCAAAGCTGTTCTCCCGATCAGAATATTTATTTACCCAGTTCAGAGTCATCGTCACTTACATCAGACTGCTGTTTTTTCCCATTGGCCAGAACTTTGATTATGACTATCCCATATTTCAATCTTTCTTTGCCCCTCCGGTAGTGCTGTCATTTGTGTTTCTCGCAGCTCTTTTCGCGTTGGGAGTATATTTGATAATGAGGACCAAGGACAAAGGACTGCGGTTGGCGGGCTTCGGCATACTCTGGTTCTTCATCACCCTCTCGGTGGAATCAACCATAATTCCGATACCCATGATCATCAATGAATATCGCGTGTATCTGCCTTCGGTCGGATTGATTATTTCTGTAATTTCCGGGGCATTCCTGCTGGCAAGCCGGGCCCCTGTTTTTTTATTTGCGGCGCTTTTTCTTGCAACGGCAGTTTTATCGGTTTCAACGCATCTTCGAAACCTCGTATGGGCGGACGATGTCAGGTTATGGGAAGATACCGTAAAGAAATCTCCTGATAAAGCCAGGACGCATTTCAGTCTCGCAAACCACTACGCATCCTTGAAGATGTATGATGAGGCCATAGAACAGCATATGATTGCCATCAGGCTAAAGCCCGACTACGCCGAGGCGTACAACAACCTCGGCAGCATCTACAAGGAGCGCGGCATGCTCGACAGCGCCACGGAGCAGTATATTACGGCTGTCAAGCTTTCTCCCGATTCCGCGTCCGCCCATAACAACCTCGGCAATATCTATCAGGCGCGCAATATGCCGTCAGCGGCTGAGGAGCAGTACCTTTTTACGCTCAAGCTGAAACCTGATTTCGCCGAGGGACATTATAATCTAGGCCTCGTCTATCAGACCCGCGGAATGCACGAAAAGGCCGTGCAGCAGTATATTATGGCCATCGACCTTGCGCCTGATTATACGGAGGCCCATAACAATCTGGGGTCTGTTTATCAGCTCCTTAACATGTTTGACAAGGCCATTGAGCAATACGCCTGGGCCGTTACGCTCAAGCCTGATTACCCTGAGGCCCGTTTCAATCTTGGGCTCGCGTACTATAAGACAGGACAGATGGGGAATGCCCGACGGGAATTAACAGAGTGTCTGCGACTAAAACCTGATCATGAAAAGGCCCTGCATTTGTTGAAAGAGATTTCCCGCTGAATTATTACTGCAGCGCTAAAGATTGCTTACCACATCAGACCGGACAAGAAAATACCCGTCAGCTTCCACAACTTTTTTGCTCATCGCAAGGATTTTCAGGGCCTTGGATACAGACTCCCTTGAGGCGCCTATTCTCGATCCAATGTCTTTCTGCGTGATCTTCTTAATTTTATAAAAGCCCTTGTTGATCTTTTCGCCCTGCTCTATGGCGATCTGAAGCAGAAGTCTTACGAGCCTTTCATCTACATCGTAAAACACCAGTGATTCCACCTTGGCATTAGTCTCCCGAAGCCTCTTTACGACCGCTCCAAGCAGATCAATGGCCATCGACGGGTTCTGCTTTATTATCTGCAAAAAACCTTCCCGCCTAAGAACACCGAGGGTGGAATCCTGCTCGGC
>JADFXI010000215.1 GCA_015233655.1 Nitrospirota bacterium
GTGCAAGAGTGCTGGGCAACGACACAACTATTACGGTATCTTGTTCTCTCGGAGAATTCGAGCTGAATACTATGCTGCCGGTAATCGGGCACTCCCTTCTGGAGTCCATCAATATCCTGTCTCACGCGATGCGGCTGCTGGCCGACAAGGCCCTCAGCGGCATGGTGGTCAACAGTGACCATGCCAGGGAATTACTCGAAAAGAACCCCATAATAGCAACAACTCTCGCACCTGTCATCGGCTATGAAAATACGGCCTTGATAATAAAAAAGGCGCTTGCCGAAAACCGTAAAATCAGGGAGGTAGTCCTGGAAACCGGGCTGCTGTCTGAAAAAGAAGTCGACTTCTATCTTGACATAAGACGGATGGCATAGGCAGCACATTATGAAAACACCTGGATCCATCATGTTTGTATATGCAAGGGCCTGGGCAATAGGCGCTGTCATTATAACTGCGATTTCAGTTTTCACCTTTTCATCCGGACAAAGCACGATGCTTCCTGGATCATCCTTTCCGGAAACCAAGGCAGTCATATCTGCCGGCAGGTCCGGCCGCAACCCCGGGGCTACACACTCCAGGGGTGTCTTTCTTATAGCAAACAAGAATATCGGAGATCCAAGATTCAGGGAAACTGTCATATTCCTCATTTCTCTGGATGAACGCGGCGCCATGGGCGTAATTATCAATCGTCCCACCAAAATAACTATTCCCCAGGCCCTCCCGGGCATGGAAAGTAATGATTTGGTTTATGCAGGCGGACCGGTTGCTCTGAATCAGTTGCTTATACTGGTGCGTTTTGGCAGTCAGCCGGGGAAAGCGTTTCACCTGTTCGATAGCGTCTATATCACTTCCGACACCAGCGATCTCGGACAATTGATTAATGAGCCAAAGGGCGAAGGGCGATTTCGCGTGTATGCCGGTTATGCAGGCTGGGCGCCGGGTCAGCTTGAACGCGAGATAGCGAGAAGCGACTGGCTCACGACTGAAGCAGACTCAGCCCTAATTTTCGACAAACCAGCGTCATCTGTCTGGCGGGAGCTTATTGAAAAGAAGTCTGCCATAGAAGTGATGCACAGGGAGAACAAACTCCCGCAAAGGTTATCTGACGTGAGAATCGACAACCAAAAGGCTTATCACGCAGAGATTAACTGCCAAAATTGATGCTATTCTTTGTGATATGATAATCATAGAGGGTTGAGGAGGACAGCATGATTACTGCGAAAGAAAAAATAAGAGAAGTGATCGATGCACAGCCTGATGATGCATCTTATGATGAAATAATTCGCGAACTTGCATTCGGGCAAATGGTAGAACGGGGGCTTGAGGATTCACGAGCAGGGCGTGTAATTTCAAATGAAGAAATGCAGCGCCGCATCAAAGCATGGCAGCATTAAGGTGGACATCTGAGGCTGAAACGTGGCTAAAGGATATTCACGACTATATTGCTCATGACAATCCATCGGCAGCTGCAAGGGTTCTTGAAGGCATATATCGTAAAGCACAGATTCTCAGCAGCTTTCATGATATTGGATATATATACCGTTCCGGGGAAGAGGGAGAAATAAGAATTCTGCTATATGGACATTACCGTATTGCATACCTTCGCAGGACTAACCAAAATCTTGTTGATATTTTAGGAGTCTTTCACGGCTCACTTGATATAGACAGGTATTTCCCATGAGGAAACGGATCATAATGCGTATTAGTCAGTATTTTTGTTTGCAAATATTGTAAACGCACCCATTTAGAGGGCACTTGTCAAGAGACAAAACACAACTATTGGGATTTTAATTTTAATTAATTGCACAGCACTTGTGTTTACAAATGTTGTCACGATGTTCTGAACATCCTTTAAACGGGATTGACAACTTGTCCATTCACGGCTACCCTTGAATTTCGGTTGCCTTACAGCCGCGCCAGTCCGGTCTTCTTTGCCGCTTCCGCCACTGCGTGAGCAACCGCGGGGACGACTTTCCTGTCAAAAATGCTGGGTATTATATAGTCCTCGTGCAACTCATCGTCTTTAACAGTATAAGCGATGGCCTTTGCAGCGGCACATTTGACTTCCTCATTCACGCCGCTGGCCCTTACGTCCAGCAGACCCCTGAAGATTCCCGGAAAGCAGAGCATATTATTTATCTGGTTAGGATAATCCGAACGTCCTGTGGCAAGTATCCTGGCGAGCGGCAAGGCCTCTTCAGGAGCTATTTCGGGTTCGGGATTTGCCAGGGCAAAGACTATAGGGTCTTTAGCCATGCCGCGTATGTCGTCGCCTGAAATGACATTGGGTGCCGACAAGCCCAGAAAAACATTTGCGCCCCTCAGAGCATCGGATATGCTGCCCCTGACCATTCTCGGGTTGGTTTTTGCAGCAAGAGTTTTTTTGTAAGGGTTCATATCATTTTTTCTGCCCTTCCAAATGGCACCGGCCCTGTCGCACACAATGATGTCGCGTATGCCATAAGCCAACAGCATCCATGCGTTTGCCATCCCTGCCGCACCTGCGCCTGAAATCACGACCTTTAACTTTCTTATGTCTTTCCGGAGCAATCGCCCGACATTAATAAGCGCTGCGAGGACTACGACCGCTGTTCCATGCTGGTCATCGTGGATAACCGGGATATCGCATATCTCCCTAAGCCTGCGCTCTATCTCGAAGCACCTTGGAGCGGATATGTCCTCAAGATTAATGCCCCCGAAAGGTGTCGAAATAATTCTAACAGTAGCAATAATCTCTTCGACATCATGGGTTTTCAGCGGGATAGGAAACGCATCAATCCCGGCAAATTCCTTGAAGATCATCGCCTTGCCTTCCATTACAGGCATTGATGCCTCGGGGCCTATATCTCCCAGACCCAGGACTGCGGTGCCATCGGTGATTACGGCAACCGAGTTGCCCTTTATCGTGTAGCGATAAGCGTGATCAATACATTCATGTATGTCCCTGCATATTCGGGCCACGCCCGGCGTATAGACTTTGGAAAGATCATTTCTGTCCCTGACAGGAATCTTGGGGCGTATCTCGATCTTTCCCCCCTCATGCGCTGTAAAGGTGCGGTCCATTACTCTGAGGACCTTTACGCCGCTGATGCTTTTTATCGCCTTTACTATTTTCTTTTCTTCCCTTGATCCCGCCCTTGGCATTGATCTCCTCGGCAGCGATCTCGTATGATTTTTTCTGCATCTCTCCGAATTTTGCCTGGGAGCCGGTAAGGGGTAATGGGATGCTTAAGTTAAGAGTATCTTCCGCGTAACCCTGG
>JADFXI010000216.1 GCA_015233655.1 Nitrospirota bacterium
GTGCAGAAAGCGAAGTCTCTCAACCCTGATAATTTATCGGTACTGGATACGATGGGCTGGATCTCATACAGGAAAGGTGAAATCAATCAGGCCATTGAGTGGCTGGGCAAGGCCCAAACAGGGAATGCCGGAAATCCTATTGTCAATTACCATCTCGGCATGGCCTATTACAAGGCCGGCAATTCCGGAAAGGCCAAAGAATATCTGCGCACCGCTCTGGCCGCCAAAGTAGTGTTCCCGGGAAAGGACGAGGCTGAAAAGACGATGGCCTCGATACGATAAAGGAGAGGAAGAATGTCCCAAAAAATATTGATTCTTATGATGGCCGGCATGCTCTGGATTTTCCTGCCGCTACTGTCGCTGGCCGCGGACGTTGAGACTACGCCTCCAGCATCAACTTCCGACGACGAGTCTGATGAGGAAGCGTACGTAATAGGATTAGGAGATGTTATCGATATCTCTGCATGGAAGGATGAGGCCTTAACGCGGTCATGCGTAGTGCGGCCGGACGGCGCCATCTCCTTTCCTTTGATCGGAGAAGTGCGGGCTGCCGGAAAAACATCATCGCAGCTCAAAGCGGAGATTAAGAAAAAACTCGACAGATTCGTCCCGGATGTAATCTTGTCCGTTGATATAAAGCAGGTCAACAGCATGATCGTATATGTAATAGGCAAGGTCAACGCTCCCGGCCGGATCGTTACGAATGCCGATGTCGATGTCCTGCAGGCCCTTGCTACCGTCGGGGGGCTTAATATTTATGCCAAAAGAAACAGTATAAAGATATTCAGGGATGAAAAGAATGAAACCACGATATTCCCCTTTCAGTATGACGAGATTGTTGAAGGCAGGCGTCTGGAGCAGAATATTAAGCTTAAACGGGGTGACGTGGTCGTTGTGCCCTGATGAGTTATTGGCATCTGCTTTTCATAATGATATTCTTAATAGTATTGTCCCCTGAGGTTTCACGGGGTGAGGAGTTCCGTCTGGTTCCGTCCCTGTCTCTCAAAGAGGACTATAACAGCAATATTTTGCTTTCGACACTAAACGGCAGGAGCGATTTTATCACGACAATTTCTCCGGGTGCGGAATTGATAGACCGGACCGAGAACGCTAATATGGACTTGCTGTTGAGACTGGACCGTCTGCAGTATGCCGAAAACGGAGCGCTAAGTTCAACAAACCAGATGTTCACCGGAAACTTCGGGTATAGTCCGACCCCTTTGCTGAGTATCTCGGCCGGGGCTGGTTATGTAAGGAATTCTAATCCGACATTGAGCTTGGCATCGACAGGTTTTGTTTCTGTTGCTGTACCGGTGAACCGCATCTCTTCTTCATTTTCGGTCGATTATAAGTTTTCAGAACTGACTGAGGGAATTGTGTCTTATACTTACGGCACTGACTATTACAACAACTCGGCGTATCTCAGCGATATATCGCATGATATAACAGCAGGTCTTGTGTATGACTTGGGAGGGTATTTCCGGACTTTGAAAGGAAGGACCAATATGAGTTACAGTTACTATTCTTTTCCGGGCTCGCGGACCGATAGCGTGAACGGCACAGTCGGCTTTTCCTGGGACTTAAATGAAATCTGGAGTGCATCCGTCGATAGCGGCATCAGGCATACATGGTCGAAAATACCTGTGACGAGCTACATGGAGCTTTATCAGGTGTACCAGGGGCAGCCATATCTGGTTTTTCTGCCGGTAACGGAACAACAGAAAACCGGCAGTTGGGGCTGGGTCGCAAAGGCGGCCCTTAATTACAAGACAGAGCATGGCGGTGGTGGTATCAGCTTTACGAGAGACATTATCCCGGCATACGGTCTCAACGGGGCCTCTGAGCAGAATGCACTGGCGGTATCATCACAATACCGGCTGACCTATGAGTTTTCCGCGCTTTTTTCTGGCGGCTATACTGCGCTGAATTCTGCTTCGGGGGGGCTTTCCTCGCAGGTCATCAAGCAGAATTCATTTCGTGTAAACCCGGGGGTACGCTACGATTTCTCGAGAGATGTCTCTCTCGAGTCTTCTTACGAATACACGACTGTTGACTATCCGACGACGAGGACACATGCGAACAGGCATGTTGTTTCTGTACGTTTGAATATGCAGCATCCTTTTTTTGAGTGAGAATATGACCGGCAGTGCTAATAGGAAGGGAACGATAGTCTGATGGAAGAGAACAGGACCATAAAATTTGAAGATATAGTCGAAGTAATCAAGAGACGGAAGTGGTCGCTTATACTGCCGGCGCTTGCGGTCATTCTTTTGACAGTAATGGTACTCCTCGTATGGAAACCGGTTTACAGGTCCACTGCCACTATTCTCATCGAGGAACAGGAGATCCCACGCGAATATGTAATGGCGACCGTGACAAGTTTTGCGGAACAGAGACTTCATACAATCAACCAGCGAATTATGAGTTCGACCAGGCTTCTTGAGATCATACATTCTTTTAATCTTTATGCCGACAGACGCGAGAAGGTGACTACCGAGGAGATCGTCGACGACATGAGAAAAAAGGACATAAAGTTCTCTACTGTGACTGCGGACGTTATAGATCGCCAGACCGGAAGGCCTGCTGCAGCTACCATAGCCTTTACCGTTTCTTACGAAGGTAAGAACCAGGCTATTGTTCAACAGGTCGCGAATGCCCTTAGCTCTTTGTATCTCGAGGAGAACCTGAAGGTCGTGGGTCAGCAGACGGCGGGCGCCGCAAAATTTCTGGAGGATGAGGCAAAGTCAGTGCAGTCGGAGCTGGCCGACCTGGACAGAAAAATTGCACTTTATAAAGAAAGGAACCCACGATCCCTTCCCGAACTGTATCAGTTTAACCTTCAGGCGCTCGATTCCAGCGACAGGTTCTATGACGAACTTAATGCGCAACTCCGCTCACTCCGGGAGAGGGAGAGCTATATGCAGACCGAATTGGCTACAATCAAGCCGGAAACTGCAAATCAGGACAAGGAACGGCTGAAAGAGCTGCGGTCTGCGCTGCTCAGTCTAATGACACGCTATTCCGATGAATATCCTGATGTAATTAAGACGAAGGCGGAGATAAATGAACTCGAAAAGAAGACACAGTTGGAAGGAAGTCAGCCGAAATCCGCGGACAAACCTGACAATCCTACCTATATAGCACTTTCCGCTCAGTTGGCCGGCGTTCAGTCA
>JADFXI010000217.1 GCA_015233655.1 Nitrospirota bacterium
GGTTACCTTTTGCGCGTTTCAGGGCTTCATCGATAAGCAGGTTGACCGCCTGTTCCGGTTTCGGCAATACATCCAGGCTGCCGAAGATATTATCGTTATCAGTTGGTCGGCCTTCGTCCCGTATGATGGAATAGTCCTGCAGTCCCATAGCCTTGGAAAAAGTGTCTATCGAGAGAACACCTGACTTATGCCGTGTTACCGCGTCAAATACCATAGCTCTTAACTCCCGGATATTGCCGGGGAAGTTGTAAGTTTCAAGCAGATAAAGCAACTCTTTGGGCGCGGCCGGTTTTTTCTTTCCAAGCTCTTTTGAGGCCTCGTCGATGAAGTTCTCCAGCAGCAACGGAAGGTCCTCTTTCCGCTCGCGGAGAGGCGGTATATGCAATTTGTGTATCTGCAGTCGATAAAAGAGGTCCTTTCTGAACTGACCTGTCCTCATCTTGGCCGACAGGTCCTGATTGGTGGCAACGACTACTCTGGCTTTCGATCGTTTGGACCTGTCGCTGCCGAGGGGGAAATATTCTCCATCATGCAAAACACGCAATAATTTGACCTGTGAGGAGACGCTCAAATCGCCGATCTCATCGAGGAAAAGTGTGCCCTCTGCGGCCTCTTCGATCATCCCTTTGCGCGCGACATCCGCTCCGGTATAAGCGCCTTTTATATGACCAAATAGCGTGTCCGCAAACACGCTGTCATCTAGTCCCGCCACATTGACACATACTAACGGTCCGATATGCCCGCTAAGTTTATGGATGGCCCGCATTGCAAGCTCTTTGCCGACACCGCTCTCCCCGCTAATCAGAATCGGCTGCATGCTTACGGCAATCGATTCGATATACTGGCAGATAGATCGCATCGTCCGGTTGGTGGTAATGATATCTGAGAATGCTTCAGGGTGGGCAAGGTCGCCGGAGAGAAGGCGGGCGCTAATCGACTGATTTTCCCTCTGCATCTCGATCATGCGGATGGCGTGGAGAACGCCTGTAATGATGCGGTCCACTTCTTCCGTTTTCACAAAATAGTCAAAGGCACCAAGCTTCATGCAGTCTATCGCGGTTTCAAGTTGATTGATGCCGGTAAGGATAATGACCTCGATTTCGGGATGGTGTTCAGAAATCAGTCTAAGGAGTTCCCTCCCCGTCAGATAGGGCATTGTCAGGTCGAGTAAAACAAGGCCGATGTTGTGTCGGGAGAGGATGTCCATGACCTCCCGGCTGTCCTCGCACAATAAGGTATTTGTAATGCCCGCTCCGCGCTCCAGGGAAAGATTCAGGGAGTCCAACCAGGTCGGTTCGTCGTCCACAAGCAAAACGGAGAAAGCAGGATACCTTTTTTGACTCATGTTGTTACCTCTTCGAGGACCGCCAGAAGTCGAAGCGTCGCGGTTGTGCCCTGGCCGACAGTAGATGCAAACTCAAGTGAACCGCGGTGCTCTTTGACAATGCCCGCAGAAACAGACAGGCCAAGCCCCGTTCCGCCTTGGTCTCGTTTGGTTGTAAAAAATGGGTCAGTCAGATGCGACAGGTTCTCAGGAGCGATACCTGCCCCACCGTCCCGGATCTCCAGAACAACCTCGCCTTTGTCGCTATCATAACGCGTGGAGAGTAATATTCTTTCTTCGCTATTCCGGAGGGCTTGACAAGCGTTTAAAAGCAGATTAACAATGACCTGTTCTATGCGTTGGGCGTTGCCTCTGACTTTCGGCAGATTGTCGGCATAGTTCTGCCCGAAATGGCCCGTCGATTTCTGTATGGTACCTTCAATGAGTCTTACCGCTGCCTGGGCTGTGACGTTGATATCCGTAAGACAAGAAAGCTCTGATTCATCGCGTCTCGCAAAATTCTTCAGATCGTCCACTATGCGCTTGATCTTCTTAGCGCCATCCTGAATCTCCATGAGCTTTAAAGGCATCTTGGTACGTATTCTAGAATAAGGAAGCCTGGCCGCCTCGAAATCACCATGTTCCTGGTAGTGGGCTTCGATAATCGGTTCGGTGTCCTTCAGATAATCCAAGACAAGAGGCGTATTGAGCAGGATCAGGGCATTCGGATTATTGATTTCATGAGCAACGCCTGATACCAGAATACCCAGCGATGCCATTTTGTCGGCCTGCACCAGCTGCTGCTGACGCAAGAGAAGTTCTTCCGTGGCGCGCTTTCGCTCCTTGACTTCCAGCTCCAGCGCTGCCGTCCTGATAACCACCTGTTGCTTCAAGGTCCTCGTCCACAGCAAGGACCCGGCCAGAGCGAGTAGAAACAGGATCGAAACCGCAGCGCCATATTTTATAATTTTGCCCCACGGAACACCCTTTGGCTCCAGGACTCCGAGCCACTTGTCGTATATCACCTGATACTGCCCTGATTCCTTAAGGATTGCCAGGCCTTCGTTGAACTTGGCCAGCAATTCCGCATTTCCCTTCCTTACAGCATAACCGTACTTAACGGTAGCGACGCTTTTTGCGACCGGCACAATGTTCGTAAGATGATACTCCTTAATAAGATAAGCAGCGGGTAGGCTTGCGACTATCGCATAATCATGCTTGCCCGATGCGATCAGTCGCAGCGCGCTTCCCGGGGTTTCGGTCAGTACCTGTTTCACGTCCAGCCTTTTCTCTACAAGATAGTCATGTATGAAACCGCGGTTATGAAATGCAACCTCTTTGCCCTTAAGATCTTCAAGGGAATTCACAGCAGGCGAGCCCTTTCTTGCAAATACGGAATGGTTGACAACGGTATGTGGGATCGAAAAATCCACCACTTTCGCACGACCTTCGGAGTAGGACATCCCCTGCAGCACATCAACCGCTCCTGTATCCAGGGCCTTGCGCACGTCGAGCCATGAGCCTAGCCGGAACTTTACCTTCATCCCCATGACATCGGCGATAGCTTTTGTCAGGTCAACGTTGTAGCCCGCCGGTTTGCCTTCCTGATCCAGAAATTCATAAGGAGGATAGTTCCGGTTACCGCCGACGATTATTTCCTTATTAACATCCGCGTAGACACTTACTGGTTCGGTCGCTACCGACAGCACAGAAAGTAGTAAGAGGAATAAGGAAAGAAAGCGCCGATCCATTCTCTAATATACCATTTTTGAAGATATCAGCTATGTGACGGTGTCTATGTAAGGGAAAGAGGGGACAACCTTCTTTACTGCAACTTTTTAAGCA
>JADFXI010000218.1:0-496 GCA_015233655.1 Nitrospirota bacterium
TTCAGCGGTAAAGATTGCTGTTCTCGATGAGGCTGATGAAATGCTGAATATGGGATTTATTGAGGACATGGAGCTGATACTCAAGACAATACCTGAGGCAAGGCAAACTCTGCTTTTTTCCGCGACAATGCCTCAGCCAATTATGCTTATAGCCAGAAAGTATATGAAGGAACCCGAAAAGATTCGCATCAATCCAAAGGACGTAGTTATCCCGAAGATTAAACAGGTATTCTATGAGGTGCGCGAAGGTGACAAAATCAATGCGCTTTCCAGGCTGCTCGATGTCGAAAGCCCTCAGCTTGCCATTATATTTTGCCACACAAAACGGGAAGTTGACGAGGTTTCGATGAAGCTCGGCCAATTGGGCTACAATGCAAGCGCCTTGCATGGTGATTTTACCCAGGCGAGAAGGGACGAGGTAATGTACAAGTTCAGGGAAGGCATGCTTGATATCCTTGTTGCTACCGACGTTGCGGCGCGGGGGTTGGATATTAAA
>JADFXI010000218.1:527-1952 GCA_015233655.1 Nitrospirota bacterium
CGCAAAATCCCGACAGCTACGTGCATCGTATCGGGAGGACGGGCAGGGCCGGGAAGTCGGGTATAGCCATAACGTTCGTAACGCCCAGGGAGTATCGACATTTGCGGCTTATCGAAGCGACCGCCAAGACAGTCATAGATAAAAAGAGACTGCCTTCAGCGGAAGATGTTCTCAAGGCGAGGGAACAGAATATCATTAAAGACATTGCAGGGATAATCGAGGCCGGCAAGCATATGCGCTATATGAAGACAGTCGAAAATCTTTCGGGGAGCCACAGTTTTGCCGATATTGCTGCTGCGGCATTTTTCGCGGCTTACGGTGACATTAAGGAACAGCCTTCCGGAGAAGCGGCTGAAACCAAGGGGTCTGTGAGGCTCTTTATGACTATCGGCAGAAAAGACAAGATCAAGGTGGCCGATATCGTGAAATCCATAGCTTCGGAAGCGAACATACCTTATAGCAAGATCGGCAATATTGACGTAATGGAAAAATTTACTTTTGTTGAAGTGCCTGCCGAACTTGCAGACCGCGTCATTCGTTCGGTCGATGACATGATTATGAAGGGGAAAAGGATCAAGATACAGCAGGCAAAAGCACGCACTCCATAGGGTATAATTATGCAGGTACGTTGTCCAGTATGCAAGAAAAAGACAACCTGGGAAGAAAACCCTCATAAGCCTTTTTGCTCTGAACGCTGCAAACTCATAGATCTCGGCAAATGGGCCTCAGAGGAATACAAAGTCCCGGATGAGCATACTGAAAATGATGGTGAGGAGGATAAAGATATTTCATGAAAAATATAATTGTTACCGGAGCCACTGGAAGAATGGGGAGCAGGATTATCGCTGTATCTGAAGAATATCCGGATTTCCGGCTTTGCGGCGCACTGGAAAAAAAAGGCCACAAGGACATCGGCAAGGACATCGGCTTGTTGCTTGGTCTGGGAGAAAAGAAGGTGCAACTGACCGACGATCTCGAAAATATAATCAGTTGCGCTGATGTAGTGATTGACTTTACTGCACCTGCTGCTGCGATTCAAAACATAGGGATTGCTGCAAAAAAAGGAAAGGCCATGGTCATCGGCACGACAGGATTGTCAAAAGATGATATAGACACTATTCGGGACCTGTCCGGAAAAATTCCTGTGGTATTGGCACCCAATATGAGTGTCGGAGTAAACCTTCTGCTGAAAGTGCTCGGTGATGTGGCGAGAGTCCTGGGTGATGATTATGACATCGAGATAATAGAGGCCCATCATCGCCTGAAAAAAGACGCTCCGAGCGGCACAGCCCTCAAAATGGCACAGGTCATTGCCGGGGCTGTTCAGAGGGACCTTGACGAGGTCGGGGTCTATGCCAGAAAAGGGATTATCGGAGAGCGTTCAAAAAAGGAAATAGGGATCCAGACCGTCAGGGCAGGGGACAT
>JADFXI010000218.1:2001-3162 GCA_015233655.1 Nitrospirota bacterium
ATCGAGCAGGGACACTTTTGCCCGTGGAGCATTAAAGGCCGCATTATGGGTCGGCGGACAGAAACCCGGGTTGTATGACATGCAGGATGTGCTGGGACTGAAATAACTGTTTATGCCCAGGGAGTCCCGCCGTCGACTATGCTGTGTTCTTCCCACATGAACCAATTTCCGGTGTCGGACAAAAATGAATAGGTGTTTTCAAAGATGGCAAAGTGCTGTTCTTCTTCACGGACGAGTTTCTCGAACAGCTTCTTTTCTTTTCCGGCTTTCGCTTCTGTCAGCGCTTTCCTGTAAAACTCCGTCCCCTCTTTTTCCATGTTCATGGCTATCCTGAGCACCTCGAGTTCATCCGTTGTCGCCGTGACGCGCTGCATCATTTCGCCCCTCAGTTCTTCAAAAACGGTCTTCATGTTCGTCATGGGGCTGACTTCTTCTAGCGTCAGGTCCAGCCCTCTGAAAAGGTCATCCAGCATTTTGACGTGCCTCTTTTCATCTTCGATGATCGAGAGAAACATTTTTTTTCCAACTGAATGGCTGGTCCGGCCCGCAGCTTCTTTATAGAAGTTGATGGCATCAGTCTCCATCTTGATGGACATCTCAATTGCATTCATAATTGCTCCCTTGCCATCATCCGTGGATCACTCTTTCTCGAACAAGTCTTTTGTTGCGCCGCAAATGGGACATACCCAACTATCCGGGATGCTCTCGAAAGGGGTCCCGGGGGCTATGCCGGAGTCAGGGTCTCCAAACTCAGGATCATACACATAACCGCATACGCTGCATTTCCACTTTTCCATAATCCCTCCAATTATTAAGTTGCAAGTTCAAAAAAAGAGGCCTATTTATTTTCTTCAGCCGCCAGGATCTCCATTTTTACCTTGGCGATTCTCTGCGCTACCATTTCAATAATCCTGAACCGCTTATTCTCAAAATCTACCGTATCGCCTGGTTTGGGTATTCTCTGGAGGCTCATTACAATAAAACCGCCAAGCGTTTCATATTCCGTTGACTCAGGGATTACTATATTATAATCTTCATTAAGGTCGCTTGCGCTAATTGATGCATCGATAATCATGGAGCCGTCCTCGAGCTGTATGACCGGGCTCTCGGTATCGTACTCGTCGCGGATCTCGCCGACTATTTCTTCGAGGAGGTCTTCCA
>JADFXI010000219.1 GCA_015233655.1 Nitrospirota bacterium
TAAAGGCTGCTGGACAGTTGGGCTGGATTGATGAAAAAAGGGCGATGATGGAAATGCTGTTGTCGATTAAACGGGCTGGCGCTGATATAATCATCACCTATTTTGCAAAAGAAGCCGCAAGAGTTTTGAATAATTAATTTTCAAGCCGCAGTAACGTAATTTGACCTTTGTTATCTACACAATACTCAGACAACAATATAATTTCTTGCAATATAGGTATTCAGTGTATATAATTTGGACAAAAGAAACATCTTGTGTTAGGGTGAGTTCGTGGATAAAACAAAGACTGAGCGTGTCATCCATTTCTTGCACAAAACCAGGTGTTGTTTCTCACTGTCTTTGGCCCTTCTGCTTTTGCTGCCGCTCGCCGGTTGGGCCGAAAACCCTGACGGGAAATTAGGTATAGGCGAGCTTCGTAAAAAAGGGCTTGAGGAATTGGTGGATGTTGATGTGACGCTTACCACAGGCACCCCCAAGTCCTTAAAGCAGGCCCCTTCTGTGGCAACTGTCATCACTGCCAAAGATATTGAGGCTATGGGCGCTACCACGCTCGACCAGATACTCGAAACTGTGCCGGGATTTCATGTGCAGCCGTCTGCTACCAATATATTTACTTCTATCTGGGTCATCCGTGGCGTTTATTCCCAGTTGAACTCTCAAGTGCTTTTGCTGGTCGACGGCCAACCGCTCAGGCAAAACCAGAAGGGAGATAAGCCCGACGGTTTCAGGATGCCTGTCTCGATGATCTCAAGGATTGAGATAATAAGGGGACCAGGGTCTGCAATGCTCGGTGCAGACGCATTTGCCGGAGCTGTCAATATAATCACCAAAGACAGTAAAGAGATAGACGGCACTATCGCCGGCACTCGGGTCGGTTCCTTCGGCAGTTATGATATGTGGGCGCAGCACGGCGGCACATATAATGGCTGGGACATCGCAATCGGCGCAGAATATTCAAAAGGAGACGGAGACAATAAACGTGTCATAGATAAAGACGCGCTCGGTAGCAGACCCCCTTCTCTTGCGCCGGGTCCCCTCGACACTCACTATGAGACCTTTAATTCAACTCTCTCCGTGCATAAGGAAAAATTCACATTTAATCTCAACAATGCCTGGATGATCGATAACGGCCTTGGTGCGGGGATCAGTAATATTTTAAACGGCGGAAAGAGTAATGTAGACAATTATTCCCTCCTGGGATCATTGAGTTATAAGGAACCCAACCTTTTTCAGGATTTTGACCTTACATCCACCATCAGCGGATCGTATATTTTCACGGATAATACTTATTATTTTTACCCTGACAACTTCTTGAACAGGATCGGTAACCCGGGCACTAAGGAATTGAGCGGAGGGTTCGATGTTACAGGAGATTACAAAAGATTCGCAAGTCATAAAATCAGATTGTTCGTTGGTTTGACTGATTATACTATTGAGACATTTCAGCATAAAAATTATGGACCGGGTGTCCCGGTCCAGGGTGGCCCGCTTGTGGATATTTCAGATATGCCTTATGTGTTTATGAAAGACCAGCACCGTCTGCTGTTCTACTCCGGGATACAGGACGAATGGGCATTTGCGAAAGGTTGGGAGCTGACGGCAGGTGTGAGGTATGACGACTATTCCGACTTCGGCGACGCTGTCAGCCCAAGGGTGGCCCTTGTATGGAACACAACAGCGGATTTAGTGACAAAAGTGATGTATGGAAGGGCCTTCAGACCGCCGTCATTCGGAGAATTGCACTATCAGAACAATCCGACGGTGCTTGGCAATATCAATCTAAAACCGGAAACAATAGACACTTATGAGGTGGCTTTCGATTATCGTCCGCATCATGACTTGAGGTTGGGGCTTAATCTTTTTGATTACCATATCAACGGGCTTATAGATTATGTAGCAGACCCGCCGCCTGCAACCACCAAAACGGCGCAGAATGCCCATAACCAGACCGGACGCGGATGTGAAGTCGAGGCTGACTGGATAGCAACAGACACCCTGAGGCTGCGGGCCAACTTTTCCTATCAGAGGTCGACATATAGTGATACCGGCACTGTTGTGCCTGACGTGCCGGCAATGAAGTTTTATGCAAATGCTCACTGGAAGTTTATGCCTAAATGGTCGCTGGACAGCCAGTATTTATGGGTTGGTGACCGCCATAGGGCTGTTGGCGACGCCAGGCCTCACATTAGTGACTATGACCTTGTGAATCTCACGCTCCGCAGGAAAAAGATAGCGGACCATGTGGATGTTGCGTTTGCGGTCCGCAATCTCTTCAACAGGGACGCCCGTGAACCAAGCCAGAGTACAATTCCAAACGACTACCCAATGGAACACCGCAGTTTCTGGGTTGAATTGCAATATACCTTCTGATGAATCATGAATCCCGACATCTTTATAGATACCTTGGAGCTGCTTTTTCACGCTATGCTCGCAGGCTTTTGCCTATAAGCTCTTCTGGATTGCTGTTTCATTTCAGCCTGGTTTTCTGTCTTGCTTCATTTATTTGGGCCTTGCCGCCACAAAAAGTGAGTTACGGAGGGCAGTCCACAGGTGAGGAGTATGAGGTCAAGGCTGTTTACCTTTACAATTTTCTTCAATTTATTGGGTGGCCTGAGTCACGTAACGCGCTTGCCAAAGACGGTGCAATGGTTATTGGTATTGTGGGAGAATCGCCTTTTGGAGAAGCCCTAGAGGAACTGCAGGCGGATTTACGCAATAACCGGATAAAGCCTTTTAAAATAATCTATTATGGGCCTTACGATGAGGACACATATATGGACAACTGCCATCTCTTGTTTGTGAGCGCGTCGGAAAAAAGGAATTTCGAGAGGATTGTTTCGAGTCTTAAAGGGAAGCCGGTGCTTACAGTCGCTGACACGGAGAACTTTATTGCCTCCGGCGGGATGATCAATCTTGTGCACAGCAAAGGAAAAATCCGCTGGGTAATTAACCGCTCCGCGATGGATAGGGCAGGACTGCACCCGGCTGCTCAGCTTCTAAGCATAGCGGCCAAAGTGGTAGGGGAGCCCTGATTTCATGATTATACTTGTCGGCAGGAATAGAATAATATGAAACTCCGTGACATGACAATCAGAAAAAAACTTATGATGCTCCTTATGAGCTCCAGCGCAGTCGCGGTGTTGCTCGCTTGTATTGTTTTTT
>JADFXI010000021.1 GCA_015233655.1 Nitrospirota bacterium
TAGGGCATAAGCTTCAGGAGCACTCTATCGTACTGATCAGAGGCGGCAGAGTCAAGGACCTTCCTGGTGTGAGATACCATATTTTGAGGGGGGCGCTTGACTGTGCTGGTGTGGCTGACAGGCGTCAGGGCAGGTCGAAGTACGGGGCCAAGAGACCTAAGTAATCAGATTAAAATTTAATATACCGGAGCACGACACATGGCAAGAAGAAGAGTAGCTGCAAAAAGAGAGATTTTACCCGACCCAAAATACAGCAGCAAGCTTGTGAGCAGGTTTATGACAGTCCTGTTGAAAGACGGCAAGATGTCTACGGCCGAGTCCATATGCTACGGGGCCTTCGATATTATGAAGGACAAGACGGGCTCGGACCCGCTCAAGGTTTTCAAGACCGCTGTAGAAAATGTCAAACCGCTTCTCGAAGTAAAGCCGAGAAGGGTGGGCGGTGCCACGTACCAGGTACCGATGGAGGTCAGGCCTCAGAGAAAAATAGCTCTTGCTCTGCGGTGGATCGTAAGTTATGCCAGGTTGCGCAAAGAAAAAACGATGAGAGAGAGAATTGCGGCGGAACTGCTTGACGCTTTTAACAATACAGGCACTTCAATAAAGAAGAAAGAAGATACTCACAAAATGGCAGAGGCCAACAGGGCCTTCGCACACTATAGGTGGTAAGGACAAATTTTTTATGGCTAGAGTCGGTTTAGAAAATACGCGGAATATTGGAATAATGGCCCACATCGATGCCGGTAAGACGACAACGACTGAGCGCATACTATTCTATACCGGCGTTACATATAAGATTGGCGAGGTGCACGAAGGCACCGCTGTAATGGACTGGATGGTCCAGGAGCAGGAAAGGGGCATTACCATCACCTCTGCTGCTACTACCTGTTCGTGGCGGGACACCGTAATAAATATTATTGATACCCCGGGCCATGTTGATTTTACAATAGAGGTCGAGCGTTCCCTCAGAGTGCTCGATGGCGCCGTAGCGGCATTTGATGCCGTTGCCGGAGTCGAGCCTCAGTCCGAGACGGTGTGGAGGCAGGCCGATAAGTACAATGTGCCGAGAATCGCCTTCATGAACAAAATGGACAGAGTAGGGGCGGATTTTTTCAAATCTGTTGACAGCATGGTGCAGAGACTGGGCGCT
Source organism: Nitrospirota bacterium (assembly GCA_015233655.1). Lineage (GTDB taxonomy): Bacteria > Nitrospirota > Thermodesulfovibrionia > Thermodesulfovibrionales > Dissulfurispiraceae > JADFXI01. The sequence continues at coordinate 1,151 of JADFXI010000021.1, forward strand.
AATCCGGTCCCTGTTCAGATACCTATAGGCAGCGAAGATAAGCTTAGAGGCTCCATAGACCTGGTAACGATGCGGGCCTTCTTTTTTGATGATGAAACGCTCGGCGCCAAATATGTTGAGGACGATATCCCGGCTGAATTTGCGGCAAAGGCGAAAGAGTTCAGAGAAAAGATGATCGAAGCAGTCGCCGATGTCGACGAGAAAATAATGGATGCTTACCTTAACGGTAAGGAAATAGCAGCAGCAGATATCAGGAAGGCCCTGCGTCAGGGCACAATAGACATGAAGCTTACCCCGGTCTTGTGCGGGTCCGCATTTAAGAATAAGGGAGTGCAGCTTCTGCTCGATGCAATAGTCGATTACCTGCCGTCTCCGCTTGATGTGCCTGCGATTCGCGGCAAGAACCCTTCCGATGATACAGAGGTGGAAAGGAAGGCTTCCGACGATGAGCCGTTTGCGGCGCTGGCGTTTAAGATTATGGCTGACTCATTCGTCGGGCAGCTTACGTTTGTAAGGGTCTATTCAGGAGTGCTGAGTGCCGGTTCCTACGTCTATAATTCTACAAAGGACGTGAAGGAAAGGATCGGCAGAATGGTCAAGATGCACGCAAACAAGAGAGAGGAAACCAAAGAAGTCAGGGCCGGCGATATAGCTGCCGTCGTTGGGTTGAAGAGCACCCTCACCGGCGATACCCTCTGTGATGAGGCACACCCTGTAATTCTGGAAAAAATGGAGTTCCCTGATCCGGTCATATCCGTCGCTATCGAACCAAAAACTAAAGCTGATCAGGAAAAGCTTTCACATTCACTCGCAAAACTAGCCCAGGAAGATCCTTCTTTCAGGGTTACATATAATGAGGAAACCGGCCAGACCATTATTTCGGGTATGGGCGAACTGCATCTTGAAATCATAGTTGACAGGTTGTTGAGAGAGTTTAAAGTCGGCGCTAATGTGGGCAAACCGCAGGTTGCGTACAAAGAAACGATAAAGGGTAAAGCCAAGGTTGAAGGTAAGTTCGTGCGGCAATCGGGTGGACGTGGCCAGTACGGTCATATCTGGATCGAAATTGAGCCTATGGAACGCGGCAAGGGATTTGAATTTGCCAATAAAATTGTCGGCGGCGCAATACCCAGAGAATATGTGCCTGCTGTTGAAAAGGGAATCAAAGAGGCCATGGAGGGCGGAGTGCTGGCCGGATATCCTCTTGTAGATGTAAAGGTAGCGCTGATTGACGGTTCCTACCATGAAGTTGATTCCTCTGAAATGGCTTTTAAAATAGCCGGGTCGATGGCTGTGAAAGAAGGTGCAAAGAAGGCGCAGCTGATCTTGATTGAGCCGATCATGAGCGTTGAAGTCGTTACTCCAGAGGAATATATGGGTGACGTTATAGGGGATTTGAATTCGCGGAGAGGCAAAATACAGTCGATGGAGCAAAGGGCCAGCGCGCAGGTGATTAAGGCAATGGTCCCCCTGGCCGACATGTTCGGTTATTCTACCGACCTTAGGTCCAAGACGCAGGGACGGGCCACTTACACCATGCAATTCTCCAGTTATGAAGAAGTGCCTAAAAATATTATGGAAGGCATTGTAGCAAAAGTTAAAGGCGAGTAATAGATACAGTAGGCAGTAGACAGTAAGCAGTAAGCAGTAAGAAAAGATGGCATGTTCTTGCTGCCTAGTGCCTACTGCCTACTCCATACTAACAGGGAGGGACATATGGCTAAGGCGAAATTTGAGAGGGTCAAGCCTCACGCGAATGTAGGGACGATAGGGCATGTAGACCATGGCAAGACGACGTTGACGGCTGCCATAACGAAGGTGCTGGCAATGAAGGGCCTGGCAAATTACAAGGCATATGATCAGATAGACAATGCGCCTGAAGAGAAAGCGAGAGGCATAACCATAGCGACGGCGCATGTTGAGTATGAGACAGAGAAGCGGCATTATGCGCACGTGGACTGTCCGGGGCATGCCGACTATGTAAAAAACATGATAACCGGGGCGGCGCAGATGGACGGAGCGATACTGGTGGTAAGCGCAGCTGACGGGCCGATGCCGCAGACGAGGGAGCACATACTGCTTGCGCGGCAGGTAGGAGTGCCGTACATAGTGGTATTCATGAATAAAGTGGACATGGTGGACGACCCTGAGTTATTGGACCTTGTGGAGTTGGAAGTAAGGGAATTGCTGGTGAAGTATGGATTTCCCGGCAATGACATACCGATAGTAAAGGGCAGTGCGCTGAAGGCGATAGAGAGCACGAGCAACGATCCCACTGCACCAGAGTACAAGTGCATAATGGAGCTGGGCGATGCTATAGACAGTTACATCCCGCAGCCTGAGAGACCTGTAGACAAGCCGTTCATCATGCCGATAGAGGACGTATTTTCGATATCGGGCAGGGGCACGGTGGTGACAGGGAGGGTAGAGAGGGGAATAGTAAAGGTAGGAGAGGAAGTAGAGATAGTAGGGTTGAGGGAGACGAGGAAGACTACGGCGACGGGAGTAGAGATGTTCAGGAAGCTGCTGGACGAAGGGCGCGCCGGGGACAATATAGGGGTATTGTTAAGGGGAACAGGGAAGGACGAAGTGGAGAGGGGAATGGTGCTGGCAAAGCCGGGGAGCATCACACCGCACACGAAGTTCAAGGCAGAGGCGTACATATTGACGAAGGAAGAGGGAGGCAGGCACACACCGTTTTTCAACGGCTATCGTCCGCAGTTTTATTTCAGGACGACGGACGTGACAGGGGTGGCGCAGTTGCCGGAAGGAGTAGAGATGGTAATGCCCGGAGACAATGTGACGATAAGTGTTGAGCTGATACAGCCGATAGCTATGGAGAAGGAACTCAGGTTCGCCATACGCGAGGGCGGCAGGACTGTAGGCGCCGGCGTCGTTACGGAAATACTGGAGTAAGCGATGAGAGAGATAATACTTTTCCAATGTTCAGAGTGCAAGAATAAGAATTATTCAAACATGAAAAACAAAAAGAACACTACTGAGAAGCTTCAGCTTAAGAAATATTGCAGGCATTGCAGAAAACATAGCGTGCATAAGGAGACCAAGGCATAAACTAGCTGATTAGCTGAAGGCTAAAATAGGCCAGTAGCTCTAACGGCAGAGCGTCGGACTCCAAATCCGAGGGCTGGGGGTTCGAATCCCTCCTGGCCTGCCATATAACAACCGGTAAGAAGCAATAAAACGGGGACGTGGGGATGACGGGTATGACATTGAATGCAAGAATCTGAAGGCAAGTGAAGACTTTGGGCTTATCACTGTTTATTTAGAATAAGGAGATGTAATGCTCGAGAAAATCAAGATTTTTTTCAGAGAAGTGAAGACAGAAGCAAGAAAGGTCAACTATCCAACCAGGGAGGAGCTTGCCGGCTCTACATGGGTTGTTATCACCACGGTAGTTGTAGTATCGGTGTTTCTTGGAATCGTCGATTCGAGCCTGTCTAAAATCGTAAAATTGCTTATACGGTAAGAGGGATAATGGCTAAGAGCTGGTACGTTGTTCATACATATTCTGGTTACGAAGAAAAGGTAAAGACCTCCATAGACGAGAAAGTCAAGATGAAAGGTCTTGAGGAAAAGATCGGAAGGATTCTGATCCCGACTGAAAAAATTGTCGAACTCAAGGGGAAAAAGAAAAAGGAGACCGACAGAAAGTTCTATCCCGGCTATATTCTTGTAGAGATGGAGCTGGATGACGATACCTGGCATCTCATTAAAAATGCTCCCCGTGTAACAGGTTTCGTGGGAGGGGCCAGGCCGGTCCCGCTTCCTGAAGAGGAAATAGAAGTCATATTGCAGCAGATCGAAAAAGGACCCGCTCCTCAGGTGAAGAGCCAGTATGAAAACGGAGAAAATGTCAGGATTATCGACGGACCGTTCAGCAACTTTGTCGGCTATGTGGACAAGGTCGATGCAGACCACGGCAGGCTGCGGGTCATGGTAAGTATCTTCGGGAGGCAGACACCTGTAGAACTTGCCTTCTCACAAGTAGAAAAAGCGTAATTTTGGAGGTTATATATGGCTAAGAAAGAAGTAACAGCACAGGTAAAACTAGTAATACCCGCCGGAAAAGCGAATCCGGCCCCCCCGGTCGGACCAGCGCTCGGACCGCATGGAATCAATATAATGGAATTCTGCAAGCAGTTTAATGCGCAGACCCAGAGCTTGGGCGACACGCTGATACCTGCAGTGTTGAGCATTTACAATGACAGGTCCTTTACGTTTGTTCTGAAGACACCGCCTGCTTCGGAACTGATCAAAAAGGCTGCAGGCATTGTAAAGGGTTCAGGGGTCCCTAATAAAGACAAGGTCGGGGCTTTGACTAACGCCCAGGTAGAGGAGATAGCAAAAACAAAAATGCCTGACCTGAACACAGTATCTGTTGATGCAGCAGCCAGGATCATCAAGGGCACTGCCAGAAGCATGGGCGTTGACATAAAGGAATAAACGTTCGCGGTTACAATATAAAGTTCGAGAGGAGCGAAAGAAATGGGCAAGAAGCTTGACAGTGTCGCAGAAAAAGTTGACACAACCAAAGAATACCCGATAGAGGAAGCCGTAGCACTCATAAAGGACAGTGTGGTCACAAAGTTCGACGAAACGGTCGACATTGCGATCAACCTTGGCGTTGACGCAAAGAAGTCAGACCAGATGGTAAGGGGGACCGTTGTACTCCCTTATGGAACAGGCAAGACAGTGCGCGTCCTGGTCTTTGCAAAAGGCGAGAAAGAAAAGGAAGCCAGAGATGCCGGAGCTGATTTCGTAGGGGCCGAAGACATGGTCGAAAAAATCCAGAAAGGCTGGCTGGACTTTGATAAAGCTGTGGCGACACCTGATCTGATGGGAACAGTCGGCAAACTTGGCAAGCTGCTCGGCCCCAGGGGACTTATGCCCAACCCTAAACTCGGCACAGTTACCTTTGACATAGGCAAGGCCGTGAAAGAGATCAAGGCAGGCAAGGTCGAATATAAAGTAGAGAAGGCCGGGATTGTTCATGTCCCTGTAGGAAAGACCTCTTTTGATAAGGAAAAACTTCTTGAAAACACAATGGCTGTGATGAAGGCCGTTGTCAAATCAAAACCCTCCTCTTCCAAGGGGAAATATATTAAGAAAGTCACGATGTCATCCACCATGGGGCTAGGGATCAAACTCGATCTGACCCGGCTGAAGGTAGGATAAAAAGTCTCATAGCATTCAGCTGTTGGCTGAACTTGCAGGCTTTGCCTGTATATATTTTTAGTCAGAGACTGTAGGTAGTACGGAAACGTACTTTAATTGGCGGTAACCGGCGGCAGGGAACGCCGGTGCAATCACCCAGCCTACCGAGACAGTAGCAGAACAAACGTTGAATGTTGAATCCCAAATGTTGAATTTGTTAAGACGCCGCAAATAAAGATTCGACATTGCCAAAATTCAACATTGCTTTTTACCGCTTACTGCCTGCTTTGATGGTGTTCTCTGGAAAGGAGGAAACTTGATTACCAAAGAAAAGAAATCCCAGCAAATAACGGAACTGACTGAGAAATTTGCGCGCTCGAAGGCCGTTGTTTTCACGGAGTACAAAGGGTTGACAGTAGCTGAAATCTCCGGGCTGCGTCAGCTTTTAAAAGAAGCAGGCGCCGAGTATAAGGTTGCCAAGAATACCCTGATCAACATCGCCGTTAAAGGTACTCCGATCGAAGCAGCAAAGGATTGTTTCGTCGGCCCTACCGGCGTAGCCTTCGGGTATGATGATCCGGTTGCCGCTGCCAAGAAAGTCCTGGAGTATTCTGAAAAGAACGAGAAGCTCAAGATCAAGAGCGGCATTGTTGAAGGAAAACTGTTGTCGGTCGCTGAACTCAAATCACTTTCAAAGCTGCCGTCCAGAACTGTCCTGCTCTGCATGATGGCAGGGACATTCCAGGCGCCTGCGGCAAAGCTGGCCGGGAACCTGTATGCCACAGTGGCGCAGTTCGCTTACGCTTTGGAGGCTGTTAAGAACAAAAAAAGCGCTTAGAGATCAAAACTTGCAAAAACTATACATTATAAATTAAGGAGGACGTTTAGATGGCTGTTACAAAAGAGGATGTATTCGGTTTTATCGACAATATGACTATTCTTGATATGTCTCAATTTATCAAGGAATTTGAAGAGCGCTACGGTGTAACCGCGGCTGCTCCGGTTGCTGTTGCTGCAGCTCCCGGCGCAGGTGCAGGGGCCCCGGCTGCTGCTGAAGAAAAAACGAGCTTCGATGTAGTTTTGACCGCAGCTGGTGACAAGAAGATTCAGGTCATTAAAGTTGTCAGAGAACTCACCAGTCTCGGACTCAAAGAAGCCAAGGACATGGTAGATAGTGCGCCAAAGCCTGTGAAAACAGGTGTTTCGAAGGAAGAAGCGGAATCAATCAAGGCTAAACTCGAGGCAGAAGGGGCTAAAGTAGAAATAAAATAAAGACAAACTGAAAATGAGAAACCAGAAGTGGGAGATGCTGCTCCCGCTTCTGCCGCTTCTCATTTCGTATTTCTTATTTCTTATTTAAGAAAAAGGAGAGCTATGGCTAAGCTTCTGAGAGAGAGAGTAGATTTTGGAAAAGTTCCGTTGGTACTGGAAGTCCCATACCTTGTGGAATTCCAGAAAAGGTCGTTCGAAAGATTTCTGCAAAAAGATGACGCGCCGGAGAAGCGCCATGATGAAGGGCTGCATTCGGCGTTTAACAGTGTTTTCCCTATAACGGATTATAACGATACTGCGTCGATAGAGTTCATATCTTATACCTTAAGCGATTCCAAACTGACGCCCCGTGAATGCATACTCAAGGGCCTCACCTATGCAGCGCCGCTCCGTATAAAAGTGCGGCTGAACATCTGGGAAAAGGATGAGCAGGGGAAGAAGCGCCTGAAAGAATCACGCGAACAGGAAGTATATATCGGCGACATGCCGGTCATGACTGATACGGGAAGCTTTATCATAAATGGAACTGAGCGCGTAATTGTCAGCCAGCTGCATAGGTCTCCCGGGGTTTATTTTGCTCCCGACAAAGGAAAGACCCATGCAAGCGGACGACTTTTATATACGGCACGTGCAATTCCGGCAAGGGGTTCATGGCTGGATTTTGAATTTGACTCCAAGGACATACTGTACGTACGGATCGACAGGCGCAGGAAATTGCCCGCAACGATTGTGTTGAAGGCCCTCGGCTATTCAAATGAGGACCTTCTGCGGACCTTCTATCCTGTCGAGCTGATAAAGATTAAGGGCAAGGAAAACTACACAAGGGTTGTCAGCGATGTGCTGGCCGGAGTAAGGGCAAAAAATAATATAGTGGCTCCGAAGACCAATGAAGTAATCGTAAAAGAGGCCAGCAAGATTACCAAGGCCGCGCTCAAGAAAATGGAGGCCTTCGGAATTACGGAAATAGCTATCGCGAATAGCGATATAATCGGCAGGGTCACACTCACAGACATCGTAGACCCTTCAACGGGAGAGATTATTCTCGACGGGAACAAAGAAATCACTGAAGAGGTTTTCTATAAGATCCTTTCCGTCAAGATAGATACCCTGCACCTGCTGTTTATCGACAACGTAAACTACCTGCCCTCCTTCAGGGAGACACTCCTTACAGACAAAGTGTCCAAGCAGGAAGAAGCGCTTAAGGAGATTTACCGTAAATTGAGGCCTGGCGAACCTGCGACCGAAGACGCAGCACGCGAACTATTTAACGGCCTGTTCTTCGACCCCAAAAGATACGACCTTTCACCCGTAGGGAGACTGAAGGTCAATGAAAAGCTGGGCCTGGATGTGTCCCTCGACACAAGGGTCCTTACAGACAAAGACATAGTCGAAATTGTGCGCTATCTCCTGAACCTCAGAACAGGCAAAGGAGAAGTCGACGATATAGATCATCTCGGCAACAGGAGAATACGAGGCATCGGAGAACTTCTCGAAAATCATTTCAGGATCGGTCTCGTTCGCATGGAGCGGGCCATCAAAGAGAAGATGACATTGACCGAGCTTGAAAGCGCAATGCCGCACGACCTGATCAACGCCAAACCGGTCATGGCAGCGGTGAAAGAGTTTTTTGGTTCGAGCCAGTTGAGCCAGTTTATGGACCAGACAAATCCTCTGTCGGAGATTACGCACAAAAGAAGGCTTTCCGCTCTCGGACCAGGTGGACTGACCCGTGAAAGGGCCGGCTTCGAGGTCAGGGACGTTCACCCTACCCATTATGGAAGGATATGTCCTATCGAGACCCCTGAAGGTCCGAACATAGGCCTCATTACTTCACTCGCATCGTATGCCAAAATAAATGATTTTGGGTTTATAGAGGCCCCTTACAGAAAGGTGCAACAGGGACGCGTGACCAAAGATATTATTTATCTCTCAGCCATACAGGGCGAGAATAACATCATAGCAGAGGCCACATCGCGCGTTGACAAAAAAGGTTACCTTGTTGGAGAGGCTGTCTCGGCGCGGGTCGGCGGAGACTTCAAAATAGTCGCCCCTGAAGAGGTCCAGTATATGGACGTTTCGCCAAAACAGATTGTCAGCGTATCAGCTGCGCTTATCCCATTCCTGGAGAACGACGATGCTAACAGGGCCCTGATGGGTTCCAACATGCAGCGCCAGGCTGTCCCGGTATTGAGACCTGATGCGCCGATTGTCGGCACAGGCATGGAACACGCTGCGGCCAAAGATTCCGGATGGCTTGTGCTCACAAAAAGGGCCGGAATCGTCGAAAGCGTTGATTCCGCCAGGATCGTGGTCAGAGCTACAGAAGAGGGAGCGGTGGACATTTACAATCTCGTCAAATTCGATCGCTCCAATCAGGGCACATGCATGAACCAGAAACCCATTGTCGATGTCGGCGACCTGGTCGAGGTCGGCAGTGTATTGGCCGACGGCCCGTCAACCGATCTCGGGGAACTCGCATTAGGAAAGAATGTTACAGTCGCATTCATGCCCTGGGGAGGCTACAACTTCGAGGATGCTATCCTGCTCAATGAAAGATTGGTCAAGGACGATGTTTACACATCTATACACGTAGAAGAATTTGAGGCCGAGGCGCGTGATACCAAGCTCGGGCCTGAAGACATAACCAGGGACATCCCTAATGTAGGTGAAGAGGCGCTGAAAGACCTGGATGAGAGCGGCATAATCAGGATAGGCGCGGAGGTCAAGCCGGGCGATATTCTTGTCGGCAAGGTCACCCCTAAAGGCGAAACAATGCTGACCCCCGAGGAAAAACTGTTGCGCGCCATATTCGGCGAAAAGGCCGAGGAGGTCAAAGAAAGCTGCCTGTATGTTCCCCCCGGCATCGAGGGAGTTGTTGTCGATGTAAGGGTCTTGTCCAGAAAAGGTGTCGAAAAAGACAAGCGTACAAAAAGCATAGAAGAGGATGACATAAACAGGCTGCAGCGCGACCTTGAGGAGGAGATTAAGATCCTTAAGGAAGAGCGTGCGGTCAAGATAAGGAAACTTTTGGTCGATCAGAAACTTGCCGAGGACTTCGCAGACCCGAAGAGCAAAGAACAGCTGGGACATAAGGGCAAAAAACTTTCGGAAGCTAATGCCGCCAAGATCAAAGACGACCATCTGCTCCGGGTAAAAATCGACAATGCCGATGTCAGGGCCCAGATAGAGTCACTGAATACGGCAAGTGTCCAGTACATAAAATCCCTTGAGACACGTTACCAGGAACGCTTAGAACGGATCAAGAAAGGTGACGAACTGTCTCCCGGCGTCAACAAGGTAGTCAAGGTGTTCATCGCGATGAAGCGGAAGATACAGGTAGGCGATAAGATGGCAGGACGCCACGGAAACAAGGGAGTTGTATCCATGGTGCTGCCTGAAGAGGACATGCCGTATCTTCCGGACGGCACGCCTGTTGATTTTGTCCTTAATCCGCTGGGCGTCCCATCCCGAATGAACGTCGGACAGATACTCGAAATCCATCTGGGCTGGGCTGCAAAGACGCTCGAACTTCATGTATCTACTCCGGTCTTTGAAGGCGCAAAGGAAGGCGAGATAAAGTCCCTTCTGAAAAAAGCCAAGTTGCCTACCAGCGGACAGATAACGCTCTACGATGGCAGGACAGGCGAACCATTTCAGCGTCCCATTACTGTGGGATGCATGTATATGCTGAAACTGCATCACCTCGTTGCCGACAAGATCCACGCCCGTTCAATTGGCCCTTACTCTCTCGTCACGCAGCAGCCATTGGGCGGAAAGGCCCAGTTCGGCGGTCAGAGGCTCGGCGAAATGGAAGTGTGGGCCTTGGAGGCTTACGGCGCAGCCCATACGCTGCAAGAGTTCCTGACGGTAAAAAGCGACGACATAAGCGGAAGGTCGCGCATGTACGAGGCGATTGTCAAAGGCGATCCGATTTTGGAACCCGGAGTGCCCGAATCTTTCCATGTATTAATAAAAGAGCTCCAGAGTCTCGGACTTGATGTTGAACTCCTGGAGAAAAAGAAAAAGAGGGAGGAATTAGCTTGATAGAAGATATTTATGCCCTTTTTCAGAAACCGAAGAACCCGAAAGACTTTGATGCTATAAGGATAAAACTGGCATCTCCTGAAAAGATCAGGGAATGGTCCCACGGAGAAGTCAAGAAGCCGGAAACCATTAACTACCGCACGTTCAAACCTGAACGCGACGGACTCTTCTGCGCCAAGATATTCGGCCCTGTAAAGGACTGGGAATGTCTCTGCGGAAAATACAAAAGGATGAAACATCGCGGCGTAATTTGCGACAAATGCGGCGTTGAAGTCATCCAGTCAAAGGTAAGAAGGGAGCGCATGGGGCATATAGAACTGGCGACCCCCGTGGCCCATGTCTGGCTGCTCAGGGGAGTCCCGAGCAGGATCGGGACTCTTCTCGATATGACCATACGGCAGCTGGAGAAGGTGCTGTATTTCGAAGAATACATCGTGATCGATCCTGGAGACACACCGCTGAAAGAGAAGGAACTGCTCAGCGAGGACGAGCACAAGAAGAAGCTTGCGGAATTCGGCAACAGGTTCAAGGCCGGAATGGGGGCTGATGCCATTCGCGAACTTTTGAGAAAAGTTGATCTTCAGTCGCTTGCGGTCGACCTGAAGGAAAAAATCGACTCCGTATCGTCGCTCGGCGTAAAGAGAAAGCTCTCTAAAAGAATCAAGACTGTCGAGGCCTTTCTCCGCTCCGAGAACAAGCCGGACTGGATGATACTGGACATAGTCCCTGTTCTTCCCCCGGACCTGAGACCTTTGGTCCCTCTTGACGGCGGCCGTTTCGCCACCTCTGACCTCAATGACCTATACAGGCGAGTGATTAACAGGAACAACAGGCTTAAACGCCTCATGGAACTGAAGGCCCCTAGCGTCATAATCAAGAACGAGAAAAGGATGCTTCAGGAGGCGGTAGACGCGCTCTTCGACAACAGCAAGCGTGCAAAAGTATTGAAGGCAGGAGGCAAGCGCGCCCTTAAGTCCCTCAGCGATATGATCAAGGGCAAGCAGGGCCGTTTCAGGCAGAACCTGCTCGGCAAGAGAGTCGACTATTCAGGTCGTTCTGTCATAGTTGTAGGCCCCGACCTCAAGATGAACCAATGCGGTCTTCCAAAACGCATGGCCCTCGAACTTTTCAAGCCGTTTGTTTTTAACAAGCTCGAAGAGAAGGGTTATGCAACTACAATAAAACAGGCAAAAAGGCTAGTCGAGAATGAACGGCCCGAAGTATGGGATGCGCTCGAAGATGTCATCAGCGAGCACCCGGTGCTTTTAAACCGCGCCCCTACGCTTCACCGCCTGGGGATTCAGGCCTTTGATCCTGTTCTGGTCGAAGGCAAGGCAATCAAGCTCCACCCGCTGGTCTGTACTGCGTTCAACGCTGACTTTGACGGCGACCAGATGGCAGTCCATGTCCCCCTGTCTGTTGAAGCGCAGATAGAAGCGCGGGTCTTGATGCTCTCGGTAAACAACCTGCTCTCTCCTGCAAACGGGAAGCCCGTAGTAGTACCTACGCAGGACATGGTCCTCGGTCTCTATTATCTTACCAAGCAGAGAAAGGGCGCCAGGGGTGAGGGAAAGATGTTTGCCGATACCGAAGATGTGCGCATTGCGTACGATTCCGGGGTAATTGATGAACACTCCGCCATTAAGGTAAGAATGAACGGCGGCTTCGTCGAGACCACTGTCGGAAGGATAATATTCGGCGAGATACTGCCCAAGAACATCCCCTTCGAGTCAATCAACAAAGAACTTACGAAGAAGGAACTGGGAAAGTTGATTGAGTATATACACAAGGTGTCCGGAAAGCGTGAGACAGTCGTATTCCTTAATGAACTCGAACGTCTAGGCTTCAAATACGCTACGCACTCCGGTATTTCCATATGCATAGATGATATGCATGTACCCTCCAAAAAAGCTGATTTGATTGCTGAAGCTGAACAGGAAGTTATGGAAGTGCAGCGGCAGTATGCTGACGGACTCATCACACAGGGCGAGCGTTATAACAAGGTCATCGATATATGGGCCAATGTTACAGAGAAAGTCGCCGATGAGATGATGAAGGAACTGGGGGCCGAGGAAGGAAAGTCTCTCTCGGAAGAAGAGATCAGAGAGAGCCGGTCCTTTAACAGCATCTTTATGATGGCGGACTCAGGAGCAAGAGGCAGCGCGGCACAGATACGTCAGCTTGCAGGCATGAGAGGTCTGATGGCAAAACCTTCCGGCGAGATCATAGAAACCCCCATCACCGCCAACTTCAGAGAGGGACTGACACCGCTCCAATACTTTATTTCGACACACGGAGCGCGTAAGGGACTTGCTGATACCGCCTTAAAGACAGCCAATGCCGGATACCTTACCAGGAGGCTGGTAGATGTTGCCCAGGACGTTATTCTCCTTGAAGAGGATTGCGGCACACGGGAAGGCATTACGGTAATCCCCCTGATCGAGGGCGGAGAGATTATACAATCGATTGAAGAGCGCATATTCGGAAGGACGATTGCCGAGACCGTCAAGGATCCGGTAACAAACGACATCATCGCAAACAGAAATGTCGAAGTTGATGACGAACTGGCAAAAAAGATAGTGGATGCAGGCATTGACAGGGTCAAGATACGCTCTGTGCTCACCTGCCATTCAAAAATCGGCGTATGCGGCAAATGCTATGGAAGAGACCTTGCGAGAGGCGGCAAGATCGAGATAGGCGAGGCCATAGGAATTATAGCGGCCCAATCCATCGGCGAACCGGGCACACAGCTCACCATGAGGACGTTCCATATCGGAGGCGCTGCAACAAAGGTCATTGAGCAGGCCACTCTGGCCCCGAAAAATTCTGGGTTCGCAAAGTTCATTGATGTAAGCGCGGTCAAGAACAAAGAGGGCGTACAGATTGTGCTTAACAGGAACGCCATACTTGCCATTGTCGACAAGACAGGCCGGGAGAAAGAAAAATACAATCTTGTCTACGGAGCGAGGATTTTCGTAGATGACGGTCAGAAAGTCGAAGCAAACCAGAAACTGGTAGAGTGGGACCCTTATTCTACACCAATCCTTACAGAAATCGGAGGGAGAATAGCTCTCGGCGATATTCTTGAAGGCGTGACCTTCAAAGAAGAGGTCGACGAAACCACCGGCCTCGCACATAAAGTCGTCATCGATTATCCTGCTCATATGAGACCCAGGATTTCGATTAAAGACGAACACGGCAAGACCGTTAAGAGCCCCGGCACAAACAACCCGGCAAGATACCAGTTGCCGGCAGGCGCACATATGCTTGTTGAAAAAGGCGACCTCATCGCTCCTGGAGATATTCTGGCCAAGATACCCAGGGAAACTACCAAGACAAAGGACATTACAGGCGGTCTTCCGAGGGTAGCAGAGCTTTTCGAGGCACGCAAGCCGAAGGAACAGACTATAGTCAGCGAGATCGACGGCATAGTCGAGTTCAGGGGCGCACATAAAGGCATGAGAGTTGTTGTTGTCAAAGGCGGCAGCGAATCAAGAGAATACCTGATTCCGAAAGGCAAACACGTTACGGTCCATGAAGGCGATTGGGTAAAAGCCGGCGAGCCTTTGATGGATGGCGCTGTGAATCCTCACAGCATACTGGATATTCTCGGACCGAAAGAATTGCAGAGCTATCTGGTCGACGAAGTCCAGAAAGTCTATCGGCTCCAGGGCGTCTCGATAAATGACAAGCACATAGAAGTTATCGTGCGTCAGATGATGCGGAAGATAAGGATTGAAGAGCCTGGCGACACCATATTCCTTATTGGTGATGAAGTTGACAGGACAATATTTGCCGAAGAGAACGAGCGCGTCAGAAGCGCTGGAGAAAGACCTGCCCAGGGCAGGCCGTTACTGCTCGGCATCACAAAAGCATCATTGTCGACAGAGAGCTGGGTCTCGGCGGCTTCGTTCCAGGAAACCACAAGGGTGTTGACTGAAGCTGCGTTGAGCGGGCTGGTCGACGAACTGAGGGGATTGAAGGAAAACGTCATAATGGGAAGGGTAATCCCGGCCGGCTCAGGCATGCAGGTCTACAGGGACACCTTCATCAAAGGCGATTTCTATTCCATGCAGCTGGAGCGTGAGGAAGCCGAAGAAGCATCATAGCGTTATACCGCAAATACTCATAAAATAGCATTATGGCGTCATATCATGCACATTAAAAGTGCTGAAGACGCCATAATGCTATGAAGGCTACAACTAACATGCCCCGCTTTGCCGCTGACCGTGTGCCGGAATACGTCCTTCTTAACGCTGCGCCTTTTTTTACCTGCCGGGAATGTGGTAAAGTTTACTGGTACGGTTCGCATATAAAATCCATCGACGCTCAGTTGAAAATCATTTTAGGGGAGATTGCCGCTCATTGGAAGACCTCAGAAAAAGACTGATACTCTCCGGCGTATTGATATTCCTAATTATATCTCTCGGCACATCCGGTTTCATTGTGATAGAGGGATGGAACTTTCTCGATGCGCTTTATATGACCATCATAACCCTCACCACAGTCGGTTATTCGGAAGTCCATCCGCTTACCACAGAAGGAAGGATCTTCAATATTTTTCTTATAATCGGCGGCGTGGGTACTGTTTTCTATGCGTTGAGCACAGGGGCGAAACTTGTGCTTGAAGGAGAACTTCAAGAACTGTTCGGGAGGAAAAGATTGGAAAAGAAAATAAAGGAAATGAACCACCACTACGTCATTTGCGGCTATGGAAGAATGGGGACGATCATATGCAGGGAACTGAAGGCGAAGAAGCAGAAGTTTGTTGTTGTTGAAAAGAAGCCTGAAAAACTCCAAGACAACGAAGACGTGCTGGTAATGGAGGGGGATGCGACACAGGATGCTGTTTTGAAAGACGCCGGGATTGAAAAGGCAAGGGGACTTATATCCGTGCTGCCTACCGACGCTGAAAATCTTTTTGTTGTCCTGAGCGCCCGCGGTCTTAACCCTGACCTTTTAATCGTTGCGCGCGCCGTAGAAGAAGGCTCTGAACAAAAACTGCGAAGGGCCGGTGCCGACAGGGTAATCTCGCCATATTATATCGGGGGACTCCGCATAGCTCATACTGTGCTTAAACCAGCAGTGGTCGATTTCATAGAATTTGCGACAAAGAGCGGAAACATAGATCTGCAGATGGAGGAAGTCACTATCGTTGAAGACTCTAAACTGGTCGGACTCACACTTGATGAAAGTGGAATAGGAAGAGACCTCGGTATTATTATTGTGGCTATTCGTAGGAACTCGGGCGAGATGAAGTTCAACCCAACCTCTCGCATTACCATCAAAGCAGGCGATACATTGATTGCCCTTGGAGAAATCCCAAAATTAGCTAAATTGGAAGAGATGTCGGCTGCGGAGAAATGAAGAGGCCCGGAAAACTTGACGAACTGTTCGAGAAAGTCCTGGAACATGCCAAGGGTTTTGTTCTGGCGGCATTTGTGACCGTTGCAGGCCTCAGTGCACTGGTAGGCTATCGTTACTATCAATATACCCAGGACAATCCCCAGTTCTGTGTCTCCTGCCATTTGATGAAAGAGGCCTTTAGCGAGTGGCAGAAAGGGAAACACAGGGACGTGGTCTGCCAGCAATGCCACCAGTTGAGCATTCTCGAAAAAAACCGGCTCCTTATTGCTTATGTGGTAAAGAGCAACCAGCCCCTTGCGCAGACACACGGCCGTGAAAAACCGTGGAAAGCCTGCAGGGGGTGCCATATGGATAACATAGCCCAGGGCTCGGTGACCATGAACAAGTCTTACGGCCACGCCCGGCACGTATTTATGCGGGGACTGCAATGCAAGGAATGTCACAAGAGCTCTCTGCACAACTTCCGTCCTAATGAAAAAGCTTGTCAAAGCTGCCATAAAGACAAAGGCGTGCACGGGGTAGGAATGGAAGCGTTTTCGTGTCTTCAGTGCCATTCCTTTGCAGAGAAAACACCTTCCATGGTCCCAAAAGACCGCTGCATCAAATGCCATAAGAAAATAGAGACCTCAGGCCCCATGTCAGAGCTTCTCTGTCACAAGTGCCATTATCCTCATGGAAAGATACAGCCGTCGTCTTCTACATGTCTGAGTGAATGCCACCGTAATGAAACCTCTGTCGGCAGGCATGCGCTGCATCTTAAACAAGGTCTCGACTGCATATCCTGCCACAAGCCTCATTCCTGGGTCATCAAAAAAAATAGCTCAAAAGCTTTATGCGGTAAATGTCACAAAGCCAAAGACCCCTCATCGTTTATCCATTAGCCTAAACTTTTCGCACTCGTGCAAAAGCAGACCTTCTATTTTGCAATCCTGCAAAAACTGTTAGGACAACATCCCTTTAAAATCAATATGTTACCCATTGGCATGGCAAATGCTTTATCTAAGGCAGATGCAGCTAAGAGTTTCACGAAGGAGGTACAAGGCGATGAAAACAGGAGAAATGGCAAAAAAGGGTTTGTACGCTGGAGTAGGTGCGGGTCTGGTCTTGTTTGCACTTGTAGGTCTGCTGTCAGGGTCTTTTATAGGCGGCGTAATAGGACTTAACATAGCAGGCAGCATTTTCGGATTGCCTTTGACCGCTTCCGTGTTGCCGAGGATTATTGTCGGGTCCTGCATGGTATTGGGAGTAATACTGTCAGGCGTTGCTTTTGTGACCGGAGGTGCAGTTGCCGGCTGGCTCACAGGGCATATAGCGGATACTATAAGGGAAGCCAGGACAGCAGTCGTCGGGCAGGCCCATACTGCGAAAATTAAATAACTGAACATAAATCAATTAAGGAGGACAGGACAATGAAAGCGAGAAAAGAGATGGTAAGGATGGGGACAAAGATCGGCGCGGCACTCGGAGGGGTAGTATTTCTGGCACTCGGACTTTTACCGGGCTTTTACTTCGGCAGCTATGGAGCATTGGTAGTTTTAAAACATCTAATGGGAGGACCTGTAGAGCCTACGGTGCTGGTGCGGATGATAATGGCTGTCGGAATTATGCTCGGCATAGTCTGCATCGCATCTGTAAGCATAGTTATCGGGTCTATTCTGGGAACAGCGATGGGGTATGCCATCGAAGCCGTCACTGAGCATGCCGAAGCCAAAGAAGGGGCAACGGAAGCAGAAGCGGCAGTAAAGGCACATTAACGATAATGAATCTGCTTTGTTTATGCAAAAAAAGGGGGATCTCAATCCCCCTTTTTTTAGGCGAACACCTTACTCCTGATAAGATTGACGGGTGGTTAGGCCCTTGATAATTTGCGTGTTGCAATATTTACAAACCCTTTTTTTTTGTGTATGATTTTGACATTATGTGCACTGGCAGTCCAAATACGGCAGTAGGCATAAATAGGGAGGTATAATGAGAAGATGTCTGATAGTAGCTTTTCTGTTGTTCCCCCTGCTCTGTTTACCGGGTTCGGGAAGTGCCGACACTTTCACCTGTCTTGCATGTCACAGCGCCATGAAAGGCAAGATCCGTGCTGACAATAACGTGCTGATCGACGTTAACGTGGACTCTGATAAATACGAGGGGTCCGTGCATGGAGGATTTGATTGTATAATGTGCCACAAGCAGTTCCAGTCGAATCCGCACAATCCGGCAAAAGCAGGAAATCTGCCACGGAACATTGCAGCGCTCTCCGGCAAGTTGTCCTCTAAAGCAAAGGCCGATCCTGTGGCGCTTGCCGCATGTGTCGAATGTCACGACGAAGTTTATAAGGGGTGGCAGGACAGCGCACATGGAAAGAACATAATAGATAAACGACAGGCTGACGGCGCAGGCTGTCTGGACTGTCATGGCTCTCCTCACTACATAACACCCAAGACCGCGGCTACATCGATGGTTAACAGAAAGAACATTGTCAAGACATGCGGAGAGTGCCATGAAAACGAACGAATCGCCTCAAAATACAATCTTGGCACGCATATAATAGAACGGTATACCGAGAGTTTTCACGGCAAGAAATTTGCTCTTGGGCATCCGAATGCTCCCACCTGCATCAGTTGCCATAGGTCCCATGATATTAAGAAGTGGGATGATCCGGATTCTCCCGTGGCCTGGGAAAACAGGACAGTCACATGCGGCAAATGCCATCCTGGCGCATCCAAAAAGTTTGTTGCCGCGATTACGCATAAACCATACGGCAAAGACAACCCTATTCCCTACTATTTTGAAAAGGGGCTCATCGTTCTCCTCTTCGGGGTTTTCGCTTTTGTCGTCGGCCATGTAATTCTTGAAGCGTTTTCTGAAATCAGGGATTTCGTATTCAGAAATAAAAAGGAGGATGGACCCCATGAATAAGGGCATTCCCGCCGAATATACGCGTTTTAATGTGACCGAACGCATACAGCATGTGATTATGTTTGTCACATTCCTGCTATTGTCATTCACCGGATGGGCACTGAAATATCCGGAAGTCGAAAACTCCAGATGGCTGGTGAATTTGTGGGGCGGCCCGCGCATGGCTGGAATCATTCACCGCGCCGCCGGCATCACTATGCTGCTGGATTTCGTCTGGCACGTAGCTTATCTGGGATATATGCTTGCTACAGGAAAAATGAAATTGCGGATGAAGACCACCATCATACCGCTGCCGAAAGATGTTGTTGATATGGTTAAAAACATGCTTTATTTTGTCGGCTTGAGCAAGACCAAGCCTCAGTTCGGAAGGTTCAGTTACATTCACAAGTTCGATTATTGGGCCGTTTTCTGGGGAATGGGAATCATCGGCTTGTCCGGACTCTTTCTCGCCTTTCCGGTGCAGGCGGCGTATATCTTCCCGTCGTGGAGCGTTAACTGGATCTGGGAAGTGTTGTTCGTTATGCACAGCGACGAGGCGCTGCTCGCCATCGTGTTCATACTGTTCTGGCATTTCTATAACGAGCACCTCAAGTATAACAAGTTTCCCATGAGCATGACCTGGATCACCGGCAAAATATCCACAGAGGACATGAAACATGAACACCCCCTGGAATATGAGCTTGAATTCGGAGACAAGAAATGAGATGGACCTTCCGCAGCCAACTAATCGCAGTACTTGCAGGCGCGTTGCTTTTCGGCTGCACCCCTCACAAGGCGGAAAAACCGAGGGACGTAAATGCTGCTGACAAGATTATCTCTCATGACCAGGCCGCAGGAGAACTCCCTTGCTTCAAATGCCATTCCTTCGAGAAATTCTCGCTTCAGCCTGAAAAGGGCGTCTTCTCTCACCGGCTGCATGTTACGGGCGCCGGGGCCGGCTTTCACTGCAACCAGTGTCATGATTTTCAGGGGCATAAGCACATAAGCATCAACAAAGATGCGTGCGGCAATTGCCACGGCATGAAAAACATAACCTTCAGTAAGACCGCCATGCCTGCGCGTTTTGATCATGCAGGGCACACAAAACGTTACAGTTGCAAGGAATGCCACCCGAACGTCTTTTTAATGCAGGCGGGCAGCGCCAATGTCACCATGCGCGATATTAATAACGGCCATTATTGCGGGGCCTGCCATAACGGCACTAAAGCCTTCTCTTCCGGTGAATGTGGCCGTTGTCATAACACAGCCAGGGGTTTTGACAAAGACCTTGTGTATAAAGTCGCTGGAATGGGACCGGTCACTTTCAGCCATGCGCTTCACAGCGCCGCATTTTCCTGCGACAAATGTCATACGAAAGTGTTTGCCATGAAGAAGACCCAGGGAAAGATGACTATGGATGCGATGAACAATGGCAAACAGTGCGGAGTTTGCCATAACGGAACGGTTGCTGCGGCAGTAACCGAATGCGACAAGTGTCATAAGTAAATAAAAAACCAAGTTGTTTCTTATGTCTTGCACAACAAAAAAGGCGGGTCTTTCGACCCGCCTTTTTGTCACTCACACATCCTAATCCCCCCATCCCCCCTTTACTAAAGGGGGGAACCAAGGGGGGATTGATTGCTGAATTTAGAAGTTGAGCTGTATACCAAGTCTGGTTGTAAATGCATCGCTCGGGCTAGCTCCCTTTGCAACAGCAGTAACCTGCCTGTAGAAGTCTCCAGCCCACAGGTAACCGCCTTCTATCCATGTCTGCAGGCCTTTGTCGATTTTGTATGTGAGTCTGTAGTCAACTTCAAAACCGATGTCATGGTTCGGAGGAGTTGTGGTGCCAATGTTATTACCGAGACCAAAATATGGAGATATCAAACCATACCCTGCACTGGCAGCAGCAGTAGCAACTGTTGTTGCATCAGGCACATTCACTGCCTGCAGATAGTAGAGGGCAAGGTCAGCATTCCAGTCCTTTGCCAGATCGGCATTGGCGCCGAGTCTTATGTACCATGTGTTCTGAAGCCCGCCAGTAACATTACCTGAAGCATTAGGTGTGCGATAGTTATAAACATAAGGACCCTGTATACCTTTGCTCCGGTAAGGATCGCCGAAGGTAGACTCCGGACCCTGTGAGGTTATGAAGGTATCATTTCTATTCTTATCGTGGCCATTGTCTCCGCTGCCGTATGCGAACTCAAGATCAAGTTTCACAGGAGCAGTCACTTCTCCGACATAACCTACGCCGGCCTGTACAGCATAACCGCCCAGCTTCAGATTAGGAACAGTACCTGCAGCAGCCCCGTACCTCTGATCTATCTCTCCAGTCTGGAATTCGCCGTCAATCTTGAACGTGAAGCCTTCATAAGCCGTGTTGGCCCTGAGGCCGAAGTTCCAGAGATGGACGTTAGGATAAGTTGCTGTGGCTGAAGCAACTTCTGTGAAATTCTGTGCATCCACATAAGTTGCATCAAAACCAAAGGCAGTGTCCTTGCTCGGCTTGTAGCTTGCAATAAAAGCATAAGCAGCAGCCCCATTGCTCAGGTTGACCGTGCCGGTACCGCCCTGTCCCTCTCTGAACTTGATTGCTACGCCGTCGAGTTCCCAATACTTGTCAGGCAACAAAAAGCCGACAAAAGCATCGTCGCCATAGTAAGTATGATCGAAGAACAGGCCGCTGCCGAGCATAAGAGGCATATGACCAATCTTGATTCCTGAATTAATACCCAGAAGTCCTGTTCCCGTGTGCAGTATCCACATCTGACGAATAGCCAGGCTGCCCTTGAACTCGTTGCCGAGGTATCCGCCAAAAGCTCCGGTTGAATAAGCGGCGTCATATATTTTTGCGCCGGTTGAACCGCCTGCACCCATTACCAAGTTATCAGGATCACTCCTGTCACTGTTGGATGTCAGCTGAATGTAGCCGGTTGTGTTGGGTGACATTTTGGCTTCGAGGCCGAGCCTGATTCTCTCATTAAAGAAAGATGTGTCAGGGAGATTGTCGTTAAAACCAACATGTCTCCAGTCATATCTTACCCTGATTTCACCGCCCAGTGTGATCTGGGTAGCTCCACCAGCTACGACTGCCTGTGTCTCTGAAGGGATGTCGGCATGCACAGCAAAAGCACTGGCTGCAAAGCCGAGTACGAACAACATGGCTAGAACAATTGATAAGTACTTTTTCACTTCCTAACCTCCTAAGGTTAGTTCAGTTTTATCCGCCAAAGGCGGATTTTAATGCCTTTTTCTGACTTATTAATTTCTGTCTTCTGAAATATCACCCCCTTTTGTCATCTGGATTTTGTTTCCACCCAGGGAAACAAGCTTTATATAATAATAGAATGTTTAAAAACAAACAATTATAATATCTTGCGACCAAATAGTCAAGAGATTTAGAGACTACAAACAGAGTAGTAAAAAGCAACAATTATGCCAAACATAACCGCTTGAATTCATTGCAACAAAAATGTACTTGAAGATAGCGAAACGTGTTAATTAAGATACATCTATGTGAAAAAACCACACAACTAAAGGCAAAAGGCTAAGGGCGAAAGGTTTTTGAGCGTGCTGATATTAATTTTGAGAGCATACTTGAGATGTCTATACATCTTTGTTCCAACTCCTTAAAAATTTCTTGTTGAAGATAACCTACATCATAGGCAATTATTATATGAGTTAATACTTCGGCAGACGAGCCCTTTGCAATGTAAAAATATCTAACAGCTTCTTTATCAGTCTCCCGCTCATCACCCTCAGCTATGTTACTTGCAATGGATATGACAGCACGCCTGATTTGGTCCCTTAAACCAAAATCTTTATTAAAAGCACCTTCATTAGTTATTTGGTAAATATGAACCGCAAGTTCCCTGCTTTTCTGCCACACTTTGAGTGATTGAAACCCACCCTTACCCATTTTTTCCCTTTAGCCTTTCGCCCTTAGCCTTTTGCCTTTCTTATTATCTCCTTAAAGCACGCGGCATCCCGGATATTATCGTACGTGTGAGATGTCTTTATGTAAAACCAATTATTGTAACCCTTCTCTATGGCCCTCTTAAGCCATCTGCAGGTCTCGGAAGCATTGTTTTGCGATGCATAAAACTCGGCAATGCTGTTCAGCGCATAAATGTTATTCGGATTGAGCTCAATCGACTTCTTTATGTCCCTCTCAGCTTCGGCAAATTTGTGCAGCAACATGAACACAAAACCACGATTGTTATAAGCCATGGCGTTTTCCGGATTCAGCAAAATGGCCTTATCATAATCAGATACGGCGCGTTCGTAATTGCCCAGCTTATGATAAGTGTTGCCCCGGTTGATGTAGCACAGGTCGAATGACGGGTTCAGCTCCAGGGCTTTATCGTAATCGGAAATAGAGAGATCATAATCTCCACGCTGCTGGTATGCATTGCCACGATTATTATAAGCCCTGTAGTCGTCGGGTTTTGATTCAATAATCTTGCTATAATGAGCGATTGCCTGATCGGATTTTTCTTTTTTACTCACAGTAAACAACCCAAGTTCTCACTTCTTATTTCGTGGTTCTCATTTTTTAATGGTAGGCGATGTAGGGATTGAACCTACGACCTCTTCCGTGTGAAGGAAGCGCTCTCCCACTGAGCTAATCGCCCGGAACACATCTCTGCTACGGCATCTAATGCTTCAAAGAACTCAGGATTTTATCCAGTTCGTTTCTTCTATTCTCAGGAAGTTCCAGGAATTTAACGGCAATTTTTACACTCTCAGCATCGATAAACGCCTCAGCAGCCTGTATCCTTATAATAAAACCCTCTATACCGTCCACCTTCTGCGATTTTTCAAATTTTATATCTACATTGACCTTGTCGAAAATTGTCGGCAGCTTATTTTCCCTGCCGAAAGAACTGAAGATTCCGCCAAGGCTGACATCAATAAGGAAACCGCGGGCAACCTGGTCACCGAAATGCAAGGTAGCGGAACCTTGCACGTCAAAACGCTCAAGTTCCCTTCTGTCAGCCCTGTCAACAATGTTCATGACCTTCTGCGCAAGGCTGTCTGCTGTAAAAGGCTTGACCACATAGGAGTCAACGCCTCCCTGCAATGCCTTTAATACGCTGGGCTTGTCGCTCCTTGACGTTACCATGATAAACGGCGTTTTTCTTAGCGTAGGGTGGTTACGAAGCCAGGTCAGCAACTCCTCTCCATTCAGAAGAGGCATTTCCCAGTCGCAAAGAACAAGGTCATACTCGTTTTTTTCGAGCTTTGTCTGGGCCTCCTTGCCGTTCATGGCCTCTTCCACCGACATGTGAGGAAAACTTTTCTCAAGTCCGTATTTGAGAAATTTTCGCATGGATGCGACATCGTCGACAATAAGGGCCTTAAGAGTTTTCACAATCTTTACATTATAGAAGAAACATCAGATTATTGACAAGGCAGCGGGTTTATGCTAATAAACAATCATGTGGGAGTATACAAATAAAGTACGGGATCTATTCCTTCACCCCAGGAACGTCGGTGAGATAGAAAATCCGGATGCGGTGGGCGAGGTGGGCAGTATAATCTGCGGTGATGCCCTGAAACTCACACTTAAAATCGATAAAGAAACCGGCAAGATTATTGACGCAAAATTCCAGACCTTCGGCTGCGCATCCGCAATCGCCAGCTCTTCGGCCCTTACCGAAATGGTCAAGGGCAAAACTCTCGATGAAGCGCTCAAGCTCTCCAACAAAGACATAGCCGATTTTCTGGGCGGTTTGCCCGAAGAAAAAATGCACTGTTCTGTTATGGGGAAAGAAGCGCTGGAGGCCGCCATTGCCGACTTCAGGGGAGAAACCCCGGTCCAGGAACCTGGTGAACGTGTCGTATGCAAATGCTTCGAAGTCACCGAGGAGAAACTCCGGAAAGTAATTATGGAAAACCATCTCACCACGGTCGAACAGGTGACTAATTATACTAAAGCCGGAGGAGGATGCGGCAGCTGCATTCCTGATATCGAGGCCATCCTGAGAGACATCTGGGCGCTCAAACCATTGCCTGTGGAATCGAAAGAACCCCGGAAACTGACAAACCTCCAGAAGATCGCGCTTATCCAGGACATCATCGAGCGCGATATACGTCCGCGCCTTCAGGCTGACAACGGGGACATAGAGCTTATAGATGTGGAAGGCCCCAAAGTTACAGTGGCCCTTCGGGCCATGTGCCTCGGATGCCCTATGGGAGGAATTACTATCAAAGGGATCGAAGAAAAGTTGCGGGAACTCGTCAGCAGCGATATAGTGGTGGAGACCGCTTCAAAATGAACGGCCCGATTTATCTCGACAATAATGCCACAACCGCTGTAGCGCCTGAAGTGCTGGAGACAATGTTGCCGTATCTGAAAGAGTTATACGGCAATGCATCGAGCATGCATACATTCGGCGGCCAGCTCGGTCCTGCAATACGAAAGGCCCGGGACAAAGTCGCTGCCATAATCGGGGCAGACCCCTCTGAAATCATCTTTACCAGCTGCGGCACCGAAAGCGACAATACGGCGATAATGAGCGCCCTTGAAATCAACCCTCAAAAAAAGCACGTAATCACTACCCGGGTTGAACATCCCGCCATATATAATTTCTGCAAACACCTCTCGCGCAAAGGGTTCCGCATCACTTTTTTACCGGTAGACGACGCGGGCCGGCTTTCGATAGACGCTTTATACAGGGCCCTTGACGATGACACAGCCATAGTATCGATAATGTACGCCAATAACGAGACAGGCGTAATATTTCCGATACAGGAGATCGGCGCGGCGCTTAAAGAGCGCGGCATCCTTTTTCACACCGATGCTGTCCAGGCCGTTGGCAAGGTCCCTCTGAACGTGCACACGCTGCCTGTCGACATGCTCTCTCTCTCAGGCCACAAACTGCATGCCCCAAAAGGCATAGGCGCTCTTTATGTGCGAAAAGGGACGCGTTTTTATCCCTACATCATCGGAGGACATCAGGAGAACAGCAGGCGGGCCGGCACAGAGAATGTCGCTTCGATTATGGGTCTGGCCAAGGCCTGCGAACTCGCCATGGCTTCACTCGAAACGGAAATCACCTGCCTGAGCAAACTAAGGGACAGGCTTGAGAAGGCCCTTCTTGCAAATTGTCCTGATTCGAGGGTCAACGGCGACCGGGAACGCCGCCTGCCGAATACAACTAATATAAGTTTTGAATTTGTTGAAGGCGAGGCCATTCTCCTGCGGCTTAATGAATACGGCATATGCGCCTCATCAGGATCTGCGTGCACGTCAGGTTCGCTCGAACCGAGTCATGTCCTGCACGCAATGGGTGTTCCGTTCACCGCTTTGCACGGGTCGATAAGGTTCTCGCTAAGCCGCTATAATACAGACTCGGAAATTGATAAAGTAATAGAGGTACTGCCCGGCATAATAAAAGAACTGCGCTCTCTCTCGCCATACGGCAGGGTAAAGACATGTAAAGAATAGAAGCAAAGACAGGTGGCAATCGTTATTATTTTCTCTTACTTTTTACTTATTCTTCCAAACACATCATCGTAAAAAGCCGCATCGGTATTCCACCGTATAGCCAGGCTGAGAACGTTATCACCGATTTCGAGTTCTTTGAGTTTAATCATGTCTTTTTCAGTCGTCAGCATGAACTCGCATTGCAGCTCTTTGGCTTGTGTTTCTAGATAATTCACGTCCGATGGAGTATAAAAATGATGGTCTCTGTACGCCTTGAATCCAGCTGGACGTATCGAGAGTGACGAAAGCGTCCTCCTGAACGATTCAGGATGGGCTATGCCGCAAAATGCAAAAACCCTCTTGTCCTGTAACGCTTCCGGCGCATATTCGGAACCGGCCTTGTTTACGGCCCTTACTACGTCGTATCCGGATAAATAAACCGGCTTTTCAGGAAAAGCATTTCTGAGTTCTGATGCAAGCTCCTCATTTTCGTTCCGGAAAGACCCTGACTTTTCAGTGCCCCCGTCTCTGCCGCATTTGGTGATAACGAATATATCGGCGCGCTTCAATTCTCCGAGCGGTTCTCTCAATATTCCCATTGGGAGCAGCTTTCTGTTGCCGAAAGGGTTGAGCCCGTCGATAAGCACTATATCTGCATCCCGGTGAAGCACCCAGTGCTGAAACCCGTCATCCAGGATGAACAAAAAAGGCGCCCCTTCCCTGGGAGCAAGCGACTGAATGGCAAAAATTCCGCCTTCGTTTCTGTTTGCAGATTTTATGACCGGCACACCCTTCAACCTTCCGGCCATAAGGACAGGCTCATCGCCGGCGTCTGCAGATGTATAAATGATTTTAGACGGCTCCCCCTTGAACCCCACTGGCGGCGTCTTTGAAGCCGACACAAGGCATGGTCCTTTCGCGCTGCCCCTGTATCCTCTCGTCAGAATTACAGGGCTGAATCCTCTCTTTAAGGACTCTTCGGCGATTGCAATAACCGCGGGCGTCTTGCCGGTGCCGCCTACAGTAACATTGCCGATGCTTATTACAGGGCCCGGAAGTCTTTTGCGGTACGCAAAGCTGAGCCGCTTCTTAAATAAATAGCCTGCATAATATAGAATTTCTAGCGGATTCATTTTATTAAGTATTGCTCTATAAGTTCCATGGCCCTGTCAGTAGCGCCGGAGTTCTTCTCGAAGATTTCCTTTGCGATGTTTCCCATGCGCTGCACTTCGCCCGGAGAAGCGAGCATCTCCTTCAAAACACTATAGAGCAGCCGCCCTTCCGCACTGACCGCTCCGCCGCGCGAATAAAACTCCTCGATAAAATAGAAATTTTCCATATGAGGACCGCATACGATGGCCTTTCCCCAGAACGCCGCCTCCAGGGGATTCTGTCCCCCATGCTTGATAAAGCTCCCTCCCATAATAGCTATATCGACGGCCCCATAAACTGCCGAGAGTTCCCCCATAACATCGAGCAGAACCACCACACCACTTTTGCCGCGTATTTGTGTTTCCTCTCTCCCGTTTGCAAACTCCGATCTCTTTAGGCATTCCAGTCCCTTTTTCTTGACCAATGTCTCAACGGAACTGAAACGTTCAGGATGCCTTGGTGCAATTATAAGATTGAGACCGGGGATGACCTCTTTCAGCTGCACAAAAGCATCGAGGACCAAGTCCTCTTCTGTTTCGTGCGTGCTGGCCGCTATTATGACGGGCCTGCAGAGCGTCTCAGCCCATTGCGGCACGTCAGAAGAGGGGCGCGTGTCGAATTTAAAACTGCCTATGACCTTTATGCGCTCAGGCATCGCCCCAAGGGCAGTGAATCGCCCCGCATAGTTATCATCCTGAACACAGAGAAGATTGATATTCCTGAGGACGTCTCCGATAAAGAAAATCGATTTCCTGTATCTGTTGTACGAACGCTCCGACAATCTGCCGTTCATTAATATAACAGGGACATTGCTTTCCTTCAGCATCTTGATCACGCAAGGCCACAACTCGGTCTCCATTATGACAAAAGCGAAGGGCCTGATATGATGGAGGGCATTCCTGACAGCAAAGGGCAGGTCGAATGGCACATATATAATTTCTGCATAAGCCCCTGCTTTATCGCGGGCAATTTTCTGTCCGGTATCGGTCACGGTAGATATAATAATTCTGAGCGATGGATGCCGCTGCTTTATTTTTTCTATTAGGGGGACTGCTGCAATGACCTCCCCTACTGAAACTGCGTGGATCCAGAGATGCCGCGATGAGTGCTGACCGGCATAGAAACCGAAGCGTTCATGCAGCCATCTCTTCCGCAAAGGCCCTGAACGCTTAAAATACTGGAAAGGCAGCAAAACAGCCAGAGCAGCTGCATAAAGAATGCTATATAGCCAGTAGAGCATAAAAAAGCGGAGCGACGGCACAAGGGATTGCCTTAGTATGCATCAACCCGTTACCGCCATCGATAACTGTTCCACCATCTCGGCAACTCTCAGTGATGCACCTCTGCTGGGGAAGAGTGCCCTTACCCTTTCCATTTGTAAAATCATCTCATCACGGTATGACTTGTCCTCCAGCAGACGGACCAGTTCCTTAATTACGTTCTCACTGTTGGCGTCTCGCTGCAGCAATTCCATTATCCTCAGGCCCGAGTCATCGCGGACCGATTTGTCGAGGAGAATATTTGCCAGAGACACATGCTTTACTTTGACTATGCGCTTGGCTGCAAAGTAGGTAAAAGAAGACAGCTTGTATACGACAACCATTGGGACTCCCAGAAGCGCTGCCTGCAGTGTGGCTGTTCCGGAAGCGATGACCGCAATATCTGCCGCCATAAGGGCCCTGACAGATTGCTCGCCCCTCAAACAGTGAAAATCGGCAGATCCGAAAATGGGCAGGCCAAAGGCATCAAAATTCGCGCGCGGCGCAAGGTTGGGTGCTACCGGCAGCACAAACTGATATTCGGGGAATCTGTCTTTCATTGCAGCAGCCACCTCCGCCATTACAGGCATGAGTTTCCGGACCTCATGCGGCCTGCTCCCCGGCATCAGCACCATTACCGGCCTGTCGGGATCAAGCCCGAGTGCTGCTTTGGCCGGACCTGGCTCAACGGAACCGGACTTGGCGCCTGCCTCGGCCATTTCATCCATCACAGGGTGTCCAACAAATTCGCACCGCAGACCTGTGCCGCTGTAAAGATCTCTCTCAAAAGGCAGTATAACCGCCATCATATCAACAAGCTTTCCGATAGTCGCAACCCTCTTGGCCCTCCATGCCCAGACTTGAGGGCTCACATAATACAACACTTTAATGTTTCGTTTCCTGGCTTCACGGGCAAGTGGTATGTTGAAATCAGGATAGTCTATCAATACAAGGACCTGCGGGGCAAAAGAGCTGAATGCGGCGAGGACCTTTCTAAAAGTTTTTCTGATTTTGCCGAAGGTCTTGATCGCTTCAACGAGGCCGAAAGAACTCG
>JADFXI010000220.1 GCA_015233655.1 Nitrospirota bacterium
ATTGATGATGATATCTCTTCAACAGATGATGCCTGCTCCGTTGCGCCCTGCGACATCTGCTCTGAAGAGGCGCTTATCTCCTGGCTGCCGCTTGCTACCTGATCCGCTGCTTCCTCAACCTGGACAGCGAAATTGGTAAGGTTTTCGATCATCATGTTGAGATTGTTTCTAATATTGTTGAAGTCTCCGTTGTAGTTGTCGGTAATCTTTGGCGGGATATCACCTTTTGAAATCTTGTCCACATATCCAGCCGCTACATTCAACGGCCCGATAACTGAATCGAGGGTTTGGTTCACTCCTGCCACTATCTTCTGGAAATCGCCCTGATGTTTGGTAGCGTCGGCTCGTGTTGCAAGTTTCCCCTCAACGGCTGCCTTGGAAAGCATCCCGGCATCAGCCACAAGCGCGTTTATAGTATTGACCATCCTGCTCATGGCCATTATTACGCTGTTCTCATCCTTGCCCTTTGTGTCAATCGTCATCGAAATATCGCCGACCGCAACTTTACCGGCGATCTCAGCAACAAGGTCAGGCTCGCCTCCTAACTGCCTCTGAACAGAGTTGTTCAGGAGAATGCCCAGCCCCACAGCCAGCAGCATTGCCGCTACCGCCAGGATGATCATAGCTCGCACCGCTTCGTTAGCAATAACCGTGTTGCCATCAGACACCGACTTGGCGTCTTTTTCGTTTGCATTGATCATATCGTCTAATATCTTGTTCATTTCAGACGCAATAGAGGTACCATCAGTTTTTATAATTTGGATCGCATCCTGTTGTTTTCCGGCCACGGCCAGATCGGTGACTTTTTTCAGCATTTGATCATAAGACGCCAGTCCCGCCCTTAGTGTTGCCGTACGCTGCTTGTCCTCAGCAGTCACGTCCCCCTTTTCATATAGAGCAAGTTTTTCCGTAATCGACATGCGGCGCTGTTCTATATGGGCCAAGGGCGTCTTTCGTTCCTCGGTGTTCACGGCATACACCACCTGATACAAATTGACCCGCATGCGTTGAAAATGGTTAATGAACTCGGCAAGGTGGCCGAGAGGCTTGGTCTGCTGTTCATAGAGTTCGGTGTCTTTGTCGTCGATGGTACGGATCTTGGAGATGCCGACAATGCCGACTGCAGCGGCTATTATAGCTACTATCACAAAAGCGCCTAAAAGCCTTGTTCTTAATTTCAACGAATTAAACCACTTCATGGTATCCTCCTTTTCACCGGTTCGTCTGACTTAATTAATTTTCGACCTTTCTTTCCTGAAAACCTTGCTCATCGGACAAGACTGTAAAATGTGAATGCCATCTAATTCACTCCCCTTGCTGCTTCTTCCATTTCGACATCCTGCACGAGTTTCTGAACATCAAGTATAAGCGCGACTGTGCCGTCTCCAAGTATCGTTGCGCCTGATACTCCTTCAACCTGTTTGTAAAACGTCCCGAGATTCTTTATGACCGTCTGGTGCTCGCCGATTATCTGGTCAGACAAAAATCCGACCCTCTTGCCGTCAATCTCGGCTATCACAAGGTGCTCGATATCCGGCCTCCGGCTACCGTTTATATTGAATTTCTCTCTCAATCTTATATAGGGGACAATATGATCACGGATATTAACTATGTTTCTTCCATGAGACCGCGTCTTCTCTTCAGGCGTAAGCTCCATACACTCGGCCACTATGGAAAGCGGCATAACATAATAGTCCTCTGAAACCCTTACTAGAAAACCTTCGATGATTGCGAGCGTCAGAGGCAGTTTCAGGGTTATTGTGGCGCCTTTGCCTTTTTCGCTCCGTATTTCTATTTCACCTCTTAATGCTTCAATGTTTTTCCTTACCACGTCCATACCTACTCCTCTGCCTGATACGCTGGTAACGTTCTTTGCAGTCGAAAATCCTGGTGCGAAAATCATCGAGAAGAGGTCCTTTTCAGACATTTCAGTCTCCGGTGTGATCAGATTTTTCTCGATCGCTTTGGCCTTTATTGCCTCTGAGTCGAGACCTTTTCCGTCGTCTTTTATGCTTATGAGAACATTCGCACCTGAATGAACTGCTGATAGGTGTATTTCTCCCTTCCCCGGTTTCCCATTTTTTTCTCTTTCCTCCGGGATTTCTATGCCATGGTCGATACTGTTTCTGATGAGATGTATAAGCGGGTCATTCAGCTTCTCTATAACTGTCTTGTCCAACTCAGTCTCAGCGCCCTCGGTGGTCAGTTCTATCTCTTTGCCGAGTTCCCTCGAAAGGTCTCTGACAAGACGCTTGAATTTGCTGAATGTCGTGCCTATAGGCAGCATGCGTATATTCATGGTATTGTCCCTGAGGTTTTCGGTAAGCCTCTCGACTTCTTCGGCGATTACAGGGAGTTGTGAAAATTCCTGTGATGCCGTAGCCTGACTGAGGCGGGCCTGTACTGTCACCAGTTCACCTACCAGGTCAACGAGCCCATCCAATTTCTCGGAAGCGACCCTTATGCTTGCAGTTCCCTCGGCCTTCTGGCGTAGTTCCTTCTGCTCTTGCATGTGCTTCTGCTCCAGAAGGGCAGCCTCGATTTTATCCGGGGCTATAAGCCCCTTCTCAACGAGCAATTCCCCTAATTTCTTTTGCTCAGACAGTATTTTCCGCAGGTCGTCAAGATCAATATCCCCCCGTTCTGTGAGGATCTCTCCAAGTTTTTTATAACTGTCTTCAGACTCGAGTTCTCCATCCTTGTCAATAGCCGCTATGTCAAGGTCGCCATCCTCCACAAAAATAAAAATATCCTTTATGGCATTAATTCCACGGTCGGTAGTAAGAATGACGTCCCAGTATGTGTAGCAGCACTCAGGGTCGAGTTCATCAAGGTACGGCACTAAGCTGGACTGCGCAATAAGTCTGCACTTTCCCAGTCCCTTGAGTTCATCGAGAAGGCAAAGCGGATCTATTCCCCTGTGAAAAATATCTAATGGAGGGCGAAACCTGATGCGATAGGTGACTGGTGTATTGATATTGCCTGTCACATCTACACACCCGGCCTGCGTTTCTGTTTTCCCGCAGTTCTGTTTTGCTTTTTCCTCACCGCTGACGAGCCTCCTGAAAGCAGCCGCTATTTCGTCAGCACGTTTGATATCGGCGGCATCATCTTCGTCGGAAGCATCGAGCAGGGAGCGTATTATATCG
>JADFXI010000221.1 GCA_015233655.1 Nitrospirota bacterium
GTCTGAGTAGTCGAGGGGCTTATGATTCCGTTAGCTCCCGCCGACGGAGTGACTGTATAAGTGTTTTCATAATAGACGGTTCCTGCAGTTCCACTACTTGCTGCAGACCCTCCTGCTCCACCGTTGAGTGCAAAAGTGAGATATCCTACGTACCGGTTCATGACGTCACCGTAAAGCTCATCTCCCTGCTCTGTCAATAGGCTTAGGTGTCTAATGGCGGGATTAGTCACAATAAAATCATGTTCATCCCACTGAAACGGTCCATGAATTGTATTGGCATAGATAACCATAATAAGGAGAACCAGACAGGTGATATGTAAACAGATGCTATTTCCAGGCGAGGCAGGCGATAAAATAACGGGGTGTTCTCTTCTATTGCTTGGCTTGACTGTTTTTTTACTTTCCTCGTTCATAAAAGTTCCTGTTATAACCGTTCGCTGAACTTTTCATTATAACACTTTTTTTTAGTACCACAGTATTCCAATTTTAAAATCCATGCTGATTTCAGCATTCTGGTGTTGCGACTTGCAGGAAGAATGTGGGACAGCCAGACTGTTTCTTTCAGGTTGAAACATAATGAGAAAGACATCTCTTGAATGCTAAGAGTGATAATAGGCGTCGAAAATTGACCCCCATAGGCGTCCAATTTTGAACCAGCACAAACGGTGTAGACAGTTCCGATGTAGATCAGGCCTCTTCTAAAGTCCAAACTTCAAGGTTGAAATTCCTGTATGCTTTTCAATGTTTAGGGACACATACCAATTAGAATAAAGGAAATACGGGATGTGTCTCTTAATACAACCTCCTATTTACTGCAAGTAACATATGCATACCCCGTCTGACTAGTGTAACAGTTCTCACCGGCGCCGTCACAGTTATAGTTCGTAATTACTGAGCATCCGACGTATGTCCAACCTGATCCACAATTGTTATGTGTGGCATCAACTGCGCAGCCACCCTGAAATGAATAGGTTTTGTATTGAACGGGTGTGGATGCGGCCGCGGCCGCATCCACATATGACTTCGTAGCTGCATCATTTGCTGCTGTGGGCGTACCTACGTTATGTATCTGGTTGCCTTCGAAGCTTCCGGCGCCGTTCACGTCTAATTTGTATTGCGGACTTGTTGTCCCAACTCCTACATTCCCATTAACATACATATCTCCATTTCCTGCGAATGCATTGCCACCGAGCAACAACAATGCAAAAATTAGAACTACAACCACTCTCTTCATTGTTTTCCTCCTCA
Source organism: Nitrospirota bacterium (assembly GCA_015233655.1). GTDB lineage: Bacteria > Nitrospirota > Thermodesulfovibrionia > Thermodesulfovibrionales > Dissulfurispiraceae > JADFXI01. The sequence goes on from JADFXI010000221.1 coordinate 1,249, forward strand.
TTTATTGAGACAATTTAAAGTTAGATGCAGTTACAGCACCACCTCCGGAGGTGGTCTGAAACTGTCCGACGATTGTAGTGATGTTTCCCGCATTGCTTGTAAAATCACCGTTATAACCGCCCTGAATCGTAATAGAAACATTATTATTGACTGTGAGGTTTCCGGAAAGAGTACCTGCCTGCGCCTGGATAATATCACCATCTATTGCGGCATTATACGCATCCTGAAGCGTGCTGTAATATGTTATCGCTGACCCGGACAGCCTCTTGACCGGCTGCGAAGCAAATGACGCTGAAATGGAATGGTTAGCAGTCACATTGCTGAAAGTGTAAACGGTAGCCGCGCCGATTGACAACCCATCAACCTGCACATCAGAAACGCGGTAGCCTGCGGCTGGACTAATGGTATACGTCTGAGAACTGCCATAATTAATGTTCGTCGAACCGCTGGGTGAAATGCTCCCATTAGCTGAAGCATACGCCGTTATAGGATATGTGTTTATCGCGAATGTAACAGCTATAGTATGGCTGGCTGTCACACTGTTGAAGGGATAAGTAGTCACCGCGCCAACTGAGGCGCCATCTACCTGCACGTCATAGATACGATACCCTGTATTCGGAGTTATCGTGTAAGTCTGGCTGCCGCCGCTGTTAACCGTAGTAGAACCCGCAGGTGTAATACTTCCGTTGCTTCCCGCTGTCGCAGTAATGGTATAAGTCGTTATTGTAAAAGACGCTGTAACCGCACAGGCGCTTGTTATCGGACCTGTTGTGTAAGTGCTCCCTGACAACGTCCCGCCACAGCCTGTCACAGAACCAATGGAATAGCCCGCATTCGGCGTTACTGTAAACGACACTGTCCCATTGTAACTCACGGTCTGAGGGGTCGACGGGCTTATGCTTCCATTAGCGCCAGCAGATGGTGTTACCGTATAAGTATTGCTTGCAAAAGTGGCCGATATCGTGTGGTTCGCTGTTACATTGCTAAACGTGTAAGTGGTTACTGCACCCACTGATGCACCGTCCACCTGGACACCCGCTAAAGAATACCCCGCCGAAGGGGTGATCGTATAGGTCTGGCTGCCTCCGTAATTTACAGTGGTCGCACCCGAAGGAGATATACTGCCATTGGCTCCAGCCGTTGCCGTTATGGTGTAGGTACTCAGGGTAAAGGTCGCCGCCACTGTACAATTTGATGTAACCGCTCCTGTCGTATATGTATTGCCCGATAATGTCCCTCCGCAACCCGTCACCGATGAAATGCTGTATCCAGTATTTGGAGTAACGGTGAATGACGTTGTGGAACCGCTGGTCACTGTCTTGGCTGTGTTGGGGCTTATGTTACCGCCGCTGCCTGCCGAAGGCGTAATCGTGTAGGTCTGCACCCCTGTACCATTTAGCGTAATGTCAAAGGTTGGAGTGGAAGGGTCGTCTGAGCTTACAGTAACTTTGGCAAACTTGATTCCTGCGGTTGCCGGATTAAAGATAACATCGACTTCACAAGTGCCATTGGACTGGAGCGTAGCATTGCTGCAGGTATCCGACGTCACGGAAAAATCAGTTGTATTTGGCCCGGTAAGCACCGCCCCCGAGATCATCAGTGGGGCTGCACCGCTATTCGTAATGATAAATGCCTGCGCCGCAGAACTTTGGGCCATATTCACGCTGCCGTAATCATTACTACTCGGGGCAACCGAGATGCGCGGCGCTTCAAAGTCAGGAGTTATAACTGTATTTGCCGTGAGTGAAACCGTACATGCACCTGTACCAGAACAGCCTCCGCCTGACCAGCCATTGAATATAATGTTTGAGTCAGGAGCGGTGGAAAGGGTCACCGAGGTCCCATAATTAAACGTCGTGGAACAAGTGTTGCCGCAATCGATGCCTGACGG
>JADFXI010000222.1 GCA_015233655.1 Nitrospirota bacterium
GCCAGAAATTCACTCTTGGATTGGCTTGCACGTTCAGCGTTTTCCTTAGCATGCTGTAGCTTTTTTTCCGCAAGCTCCCGCTCTTTAATTTCATGGGAGAGTGCTTGATTGACACGTTCAAGCTCGATGGTTTGTTCAGCAGCCAGAGTCAGCATCTGGTTACGGTATCTCATCTGTTCTTCATCGGCTAGTCTTCGACGGCTTATATCCAGCCAGACACCCACCATCTCCTTGGGGTTGCCGTCGGAGTCACGCACCAGTTCAAGCTCATCTCGTATCCAAAGGTATGCGCCGTCTTTCACTTTCCAACGGTATTCACTAGCATAACATCCCTTTTTAAAAAGACTGGGCAGACCAGCAAAGATCATTTGTTTATCATCAGGATGGATATTCATGACCCAAAAGAAAGGGTCCTTAAGACCACTGACTATTATTATTTACGCCAGCGCTCTATTATAAATCAAATTATTAAGCTGTACTATCAATCAGATTATAACCGAAATAAATACTTTTGATAAGATGCTGTCCGAAGTGCTGACTATAGGGAACAACGATAATTGATGCAGCGACAATCATTTATGGTAAAGTATTTGCACAAGCCTTAATGTTCGAAGAGGGTTTTGATTTCATATTTAAAACGATAAATCGTTGGGGGAATGATTGTGATTCAAGAGGACAAGGGGAGCGCAAAAGATCAAATCCTGGCAAAGCTGCACCGGCGCAGCGATTTTCCAGCCATGTCGAGCACCATCAAAATCATCAACGAATTCAAGAAGTCGGACGACACCCCCGTTTCTGAATTTGCCAATATTGTCCTTAAGGATTATGCTTTGACGGAGAAGATTCTGAAGCTTGTGAACAGCGTGAACTACGCTCAGTTCGGGGAGGTCACGACCATTTCCCGTGCAACCATACTTCTCGGCATGGAAAACATCAAGAACCTCGCGCTTACGCTCATGTTATTCGACTATTTCCAGAAGAACAATACCAACGTCGAGCACATTGACACAATGGTCAAGTCACTTTACAGTGGGATACTGGCCCAAAACATAGCTAGCGAGATAAGCTTTGTAGCCGAGGAGGAAGCTTTTATCTGCTCGCTTTTCCATTCTTTCGGCAAGATGCTGGTGTCCTTCGCTTTACCGGAAAAGATAGAGGAGATAAAGTTCATCAAGAGCGAAAGGGACGTCACGGAGGATGCTGCTGCCCTATCTGTCCTTGGCGGACGCTATGAGGATATCGGCATGGCGATGGCCAAGGATTTCAACTTCCCGAATAAGATAATCTACAGCATGCACAAGCTCCGTGGTATGGGAATTCAGGGCAAAGTTGCCACCAGCGACACGGACAAGCTTTATAAACTCAACTGCATTTCTTCTTTCGCCAACGAGCTTTCAAATATACTTTCGACGTGCGTGGGACGAAAGGAGATGGACGAGAAGATCAGGGATCTTACAGCGGCGTTCAGAGACCATTTCGGCATGCTGGACGGCAAGATAGAATCCATTATTACCGCAAGCCTAGATACCCTGAACGAGTTTTCGAGCGTCTTTAAGGTCAACCTCGACGTGATCCCGTTCAAACGGCAGATGCAGGCTTGGGTAGGCAAGACTGAGAAGCCTGCTGCTGCATCCGGAGAGACGGTGCTGACTGACATCTCAAGCGAAGTGTTGGAAACTATTGATATTATTTGCGAGTCGGATAAACAGGACACTCCCGACAGCATCTTCGCCAAAGGCATTCAAGACATCAACAGCTCTATATTGAGCAACTTCGCTCTGAACGACGTTGTCAGCATCGCCTTGGAAACCATGTACAGAGGTATGCAACTGTCCAGGGAGGCTAGGGCCCTCTTCCTGATAAAGGATGTAAAGCTTCCGGTCATGAACATCCGATACGGGTTTGGCAGTGAGATCCAGGAATTAAAGAAGTGGTTCAAGATCGCACTCGGCGCGGATGACATTTTTAATTTTGTGATGATGAAGCAGAGTGACCTTGTCATTAAAGACATTGAATCTCCTGACATCAGTAAGCTGCTGCCGGATTGGTTCAAAAATAAGGTGTTTGCTGAAAGCTTTGTCGTCCTTCTGCCTATCATTATAGAAAAGAAGCCCGTGGGGTTATTCTATGTGGAGGGAGACAAGAAGGGTTTACAGAAGATTTCCGCAAGCCAACTGAACTACCTGAGGATATTGCGAGACCAGACGGTTGTAGCAATCAGGCAGAAACGTTCGTCGTAACCAGATAGAAGACTTTGTCGGGCATCAGGTCTTGCATTCATCGTCAAGCTGGCCCAGCAAATTTATCATATCACGGGAAAGGCTTTCCATTTCCTTATAAGTTTGCTCCGCCTTGTTCTTGTCGCCGCTGATATGCCTGGCTACAGTGTCGGCTGCAAGACGATGTATTTTTTCGTGAACAGGCTCTATTGCCCTGAAAGTTTGCATACTGCCGCATATTTCCTGACCATGGCTATAATACCAATTGCCGAACCTGCACGTTTTGTGGTCCGGCAACTTTGAAGGTTCCAGTTTGATCTCGCCTGCAACATGTGAATGCACCCTCTTGACAAAGTTCTTGTGGTCGCTCGTTGCCAAATGTATCATTATCGAAGCACTGCCCTTTGTCTTGACCCCCGAAGTTATGGTCCGCAACTCCTCGGTAATGTCGGACATTTTGTTTACTTCCTTCATAACAGACACTGACAGTTGCCCCATTTCATTTGAAATAACGGAGGTCCTGTCGATGTTCTTCTTTACCTCGCCTGTCACGGAGGACTGTTCGTCTACCGCAGTGGCAATATTCGTAATCTGCGCGCTTACGCTGCTGACAGATTCAACTATCAAGGTCAATGCCTCTCCAACCTGGCGGATATATTCCGTCGCCCTCGTAACTTCAGATGACGCCTCGCCCATCGATCTCGATGTATGTTTCGAGTCTTCCTGCACAGCCATTATCTTGTCAGAGATTTCGGTAGTAGCCTTTATCGTGCGTTCAGCAAGTTTCCTGACTTCGTCAGCCACAACTGCAAAACCTCTGCCCTGCTCCCCGGCCCGTGCCGCTTCTATGGCAGCATTGAGGGCCAGAAGGTTTGTCTGGTCCGCAATGTCCTTTATCACGGTAACT
>JADFXI010000223.1 GCA_015233655.1 Nitrospirota bacterium
AAATGCCGGTGTGAATTTTGCTGCTGAAAGAGTTAGCGTTGAATTTTCCGACCCTCAGAAGCCCGTGCCTTTGACGGCCCTTGTAGCAGCGGTAAAAGACGAGGGATATGGCATAGCGTCAGCTAGAATGGATTTTGCCGTCAGGGGAATGACCTGCGCGGCTTGTGTCAGCGCAGCGGATAGGGCATTAGGCGAACTTTACGGCGTTTTGAATGTAACTGTCAACCTCGCTTCTGAGAAGGCATCTGTCGAATATGTCCCAACAATTGTCGGCTTCGATGATTTTAAAAAGGCGATTAAAGAGGCCGGATACGGCGCCGAGCAGTTGAGCGACGGGTTTGTCGATAGTGAGAAATTGCGCAGGGAAAGTGAATACAGGGTGTTGCTTGCGCAGTTTGTCGTAAGCGCAGCCCTCGCACTCCCCATATTTATCGGCAGCATGATTTCTGTTCCTGTGCTTTCCAACCGGTATCTCCTGTTCGCGCTCGCGACGCCTGTCCAGTTCTGGAGCGGCATGCGGTTTCACTCGGCGGCTTTCGCGTCTTTAAGGCATGGCTCTAATAAAATGAATACGCTGATAAGCGTTGGGACCAGCGCTTCGTATTTTTTCAGCACTGTTGCTACTTTTGCCCCGGGTATTTTTGTTGCCGGTGGCGTAGCTCCGGAGATTTATTTCGACACATCCGCCACTATTATAACCCTGATCCTTCTTGGCAGGCTTCTCGAGGCGGGTGCGAAGCGCAAGACGTCGGAATCAATCAGGAAGTTAATGGGACTTCAGGCCAAGACCGCGAGTGTCGTCCGAGAGGGGAAAGAGGCCGAGATCCTGATTGAAGAGGTAGAAGTCGGAGACGAAGTGATAGTTAAGCCAGGCGGGAGAATGCCTGTGGACGGAGTAGTTGTAAGCGGTTATTCCACAGTTGACGAATCAATGCTTACCGGAGAGAGTATTCCGGTAGAGAAAGTAGAAGGAGACACATTATTCAGCGGTACTGTGAACATGTCCGGCAGCTTAAGGCTCCGTGCCCTCAAGATCGGCAGGGACACAGCTCTGGCCCAGATAATAAGGCTTGTGGAGGCGGCCCAGGGGAGCAAGGCCCCTATTCAAAGGCTTGCAGATAAAATTGCCTCTGTCTTTGTCCCTGTAGTCTTTGGTATAGCCTCCCTTACGTTCGTCGTCTGGCTTGTTGCAGTACCAGGCCCGTCTTTTCCACTGGCTCTTATGAATTTCATCGCTGTGCTGATTATCGCCTGCCCGTGCTCCCTCGGGCTCGCCAAGCCCCCGGCAATCATGGTACGTACAGGCAAGGGAGCTGAAAACGATATACTGATAAGGGATGCCGAGGCCATGGAATTGTCACACAGGATCGGGACAGTGGTGATGGACAAGACCGGAACAATAACTACCGGCAAGCCCGAAGTGCTAGAAATAATGGCATCTGACGGCATCGGGCCGGATAGTGTACTGAAGATTGCCGCAACTGCGGAGAAACTGTCTGAACATCCTCTTGGCAGGGCAATATTAAAGAAGGCTGCTGAAAGAGGAATGGACATTGCCGATCCCCTGGATTTTGTGGCGTTGCCGGGAGGCGGCATAAAAGCAAGAGTCGCGGCTGACGCGGGCTCGACAGAGGTATTTATCGGCAATGAGAGAATGCTGCTCAAAGAGGGATTCGACATCAGCCCTGTCCGTGATCTTTCCAGTCAAATGGCTTCCCGTGGGAGCACCCCTGTTTTTGTCGCTGCCGACAGGAAGGTCATTGGAGTGATCTCGATTGCCGATACTATAAAAGAAGGGTCTCTGGAGGCAATAAAAGAGTTGCACACTATGGGCATAGAGGTTATAATGCTTACTGGAGACCATCAGGGTGCAGCGCAGGCAATAGCGCGGGCAGCTGGAATAGAGACCTATTTTGCCGAAGTAATGCCGGAACAGAAGGCCGACATCATAAAAAAGATAAAGGCCCGGGGGAAAGTGACGGCCATGGTAGGAGACGGCATAAATGATGCTCCTGCTCTTGCCGAGGCTGATGTGGGGATTGCTATGGGCACAGGTACGGACATAGCAATGGAGGCCTCCGGTCTGACGCTCATAAAAGGTCGTCTGGCGAGCGTGGCAGATGCCATCAGGTTGAGCAGGCTTACTATAAGGACCATAGAGCAGAATCTTTTTTGGGCTTTTTTTTATAATGTTGTAGGAATACCTGTTGCAGCCGGCGTGCTTTACCCGTTTGGGGGGCCTTTGCTTAATCCCATGTTCGCGTCGGCCGCAATGGCTTTCAGTTCTGTTTCAGTTGTAAGTAATTCCTTGCGGCTTCGCGGGAAGAAGCTGCATAACGATTTTATGGAGGAGTGATGCAGAGAACAGTGTATGTTGCGGATGATGTTTCAATTAACATAGAGCTTGTGGAATCTGTTTTCAGAAATGATCCCGACCTGTTGATCAGAAAGGCTGAGAACGGCAAAGAACTAATTAAATCCATTGAAGCCAACGGCATCCCGGACCTTCTGATCCTCGATCTTATGATGCCGATAATGGATGGTTTCGATGTGCTTGATAAACTGAAGGCGATGAGGGAAAGCAACTACTTCCCTGTAATCGTCCTTTCTGCGCTGACCGATAAACAGAGTATTGTCCGGGCCCTGTCAATGGGTGCTGACGACTATGTGACCAAACCTTTCTTTGTTGAAGAACTCAAGGCGCGTGTCAGCAATATGCTGAAACTTAAGGAACGCGATGAATATTTAAATACTTCTCTCGATGTAATGGAATCGAACCTGTTCGAGAAATTGCAGATGATCGAGCAGACCCAGATAGAGGTCATAATCAGGTTGGGTAAAGCGGCGGAATTCAGGGATGATGAGACCGGAAGGCATATCGAGCGCATTGCCTCGTATGTTGATCTGATAACGGAAAAGGTCGGCCTGAACCGAGAGCAGCGCATGATGATGCAGTATGCGGCCCCCATGCATGATGTCGGCAAAATAGGCATTCCGGACGGAGTGTTGATGAAGGCGGGCAAGCTGACAGCCGATGAATTCAAAATAATAAAGCTGCATACGGTGATCGGCAGCAGGATTTTGAGC
>JADFXI010000224.1 GCA_015233655.1 Nitrospirota bacterium
GAGAGCGCTCTGGTCAAGCCTTCTATATTCTTCTCATGCGGCTTCAGAACGTTTATCCTCTTGTGCAGCTGTTTGTCGTCAAGTTTTTTGAAAAAAGATATTGCGTCTACTGACGACATCCCAAGGTCCACCAACGTCTTTATAACGAGTAGATAGCCGGCTGATTTGACATATTTGTAAACCCTGCTCCACATCGGCACTCTGTAAGGGAACTTCAGAATGATTAAGTGCACTGAAACTATGGGCACAGCCATGATGAGAAAATAATAATTCCTGATTGATTCTATAAACGTCATGTCCATGTTGGCAATGCCTTTGAAATTGTTGTAGAAGGTATTGATAGCGAAATACGATATGAAACTTACCATCAGGTACATGATGGTAGGCTCCATCAGGGCGCTGCGCATCCTCGATTCCGCCTTCTCAATAATGTATTTCATGTGGATATAGTCTTTGAAAATGTCACCCGCCGTAATCTGTTTGGCTTCAGCGCTCTTCAGCATGTTTATAATGTCGGCATCGAGGATATTTCTGTACGCCACGCTGCGCGACTTGCCCTTGGTAAGGAGACTTATGGCGTTATCCAGATATACGTTGCTTTTTAATTCCTGCCTCACGTTCTTAAGGACATCAATGATGGACAGCCCTGAACTCAGGACAGATACCTCGGCGCTGTATATAACTTCCCTCGCCTCTTTCTTCTTGCCAAAAGAAGTGAGTTCATGCAGAAACCCTATGATATTATTAATATCCATATTTGCCCTATACCCTTCGCTTTAATTCGGATACACAACTGACCATCGGCAAAAGTCCGGATATGTTGCATTCGACAGGCACAGAGGACTCACTATCAGGCTCGCGTAGGGAGGCCTCGGACTATATGAAGCAGAAACCATTGCCGAAAGATAACTTCCCTGTGGGTTAGGCGGCAACCCATTGGACGAAGCACACCCTGAAACATCTCCGGTGCAGTTGTTCGCAATCGGCACTATCCTCAGCGGGTTGCCGAAGGCATCAGCGGCATAAACCTGGTTTGACAACATCAGGTTTTGTGTTACAAGCAGCCACGCCTTTGCAAACGAACCAGCTTGCGGAGACGTAGCCCATTGATTGCCTGTAACAATAGAGCTGCACGTAGTAGAGTTGTTACATAAAGTTAGTGAATTGGCCTGTGATGAAGCAAGAACCTGCCATATCCAGGGTACAAAGAAGCAATCCTGGCTGGAAAGTCCGTTCGGCGGCACATTCTCAAATTCCGAAGTCATAACGCCTGCGGCATACCCCCTGAGCGCAGCGTCAAGAGTCATCATGTTGTCCCTTGTCTTCTTAACCCTGTCAAGGTACAGGTCCGTCATGTCCAGCTTGTATGCGTCGTCACCGGCATCCGAAGTAGCGTTGATCATGTCATTATGCGCAACGGTCTGCCCTGAACTGCTGATATAGGTGTTGTACTGAATATAGACGGCTGACGGGAAATCGAGGAAGTTCAGGAAGTCGGCAGAGGTGGAGCTATTGTGAGGAGTAGTGAATATGTTCACAGTGTTTTGCACTGTGTTGGCTGTCGGGTTGGCCGATGTCTTGTACTGCACGGCAGAGATACCCAAGACCGAACAATCAAACGTCACCGTTGTTGCCGACTGTCCGGTATATTTGCAGTATTGGGCAACATTGCTGATTAATGAATTAACTGTGCTGCTGAAATTGGCGGTATCTATATTGTATGTCAAAGTATTGTATGGAGCAATTCTGTAGACAGGAAACGGCGACGTATTAATACAGCTTGAATGCCGCCATCCCCAGCCATCATCGGCATATGCGGAAGTTATGTTTGTGCATGCCGCAGCCGATGCGTCCATAATAAGCTTTGCATTATTTTTTATTGAGGTCGCGAGCATTGAAATATTATGGGCCTGCCGGCTGACGTCGGCCTGCATCCTGTATGCATTAATGAGCCTGAACGAAGCGGCAAAGACAAGCGCCATGATGGTCAGCGCCAGAGACACCTCAATAAGGGAAAAACCCTTATTACTGCCTGCAGAGCGTGACATCCATCTTGCCTTTTTCATTCGCGATACTCAGAGAATTTAACGAAACGTAGCAGCCTATAATCGAATTGTATGCCGCTACCGTTTTGGAGGCATCCCCTTCATAAATGAAATCAACGCACCTTTCCCTTCTCTCCCTGACGTAAAAGCTGCTGCCGAGCATATTCATAGAGCATGTATCAAAATCCGAGGTTTCGAGAAGTTTTATATCTTTTCTCTCTAACGCTACAGTTGCCGTCTCTGTCTTGGCCCATATGCCCTTTTCCTTGCCCGTAGCAGAACCCACTACAGGATACATATATTCCGTGCCGGCAGTCACAATATAGGATACAGACAGCGGGACTTCGGTCCTTTGCGCTGCTAAAACTGCTATTCTTGTATATGTGTCAGGACGGACCGAGGATATAATGCCTGCAATCTTTTCAGCTGATAACCTGCTTCCGATCACCCTTAACCTTTCTTTCTCACTGTCGGAAAGCGGAGCGGGAGCGGAAACCATGTCTCTTCTGACAACCCCTGTGTACTTTTTCGGTTCGGTGATCATGAGGAGCGCGTAAAAGAAGACGGCTATTGCTACGAGCACAATAGCGAGAACGACCCTTTTGTCAGCCAGCAGGCTCTTCTTGAGCGCCGGGATTTCTGATTCGTCAAACACCTCTGCTGACCGGCCTTCGAAGAAGGAGTCTATCTCAAATTTAGCTTCACTATCATCGGCAATTGCCCTTGCATCTACAATTATTTCGTCACCTGCTTTTTTTATGAAAAGGTACCCTGTCTCAAGTTTGTAGACAGCCTTTGAAAGATCATTTGACAACAGATGGGCCACATATTTCAGGTATTCTTCTTCTACTATATTGTCGAGAATAACGTATGTCTTGCCGCTGTCTATTTTAAGTGGGATGGAGTTCTTATCTTTCCTGTCAAGCAATCTCATTAATTAAACTCCACTGTCCTTCTGCCGGTAGCGAAAGATGTCTTGTTTACATTGAGGACAGTCTCGCT
>JADFXI010000225.1 GCA_015233655.1 Nitrospirota bacterium
GGTTATTGCGCTGATTGTTTTCGGTCCCAAAAAACTGCCTGAACTGGGAGCAGGGTTGGGTAAAAGCATAAGAGAGTTCAAAAAGGCCCTTTCAGCCGAACCGGAAAAGCCTGCAGTCGAAAACAAGAGTGTAGACGCAGTTAATACAACTGAAATGAAAAGCGAGCAGGCGGCGCCACCTCACGACGACAAGAAATCCGTTTAATAATCGCTTTATATTTATTTAAGGTAAAAATCTTCTTACTTTGTCTGCCCATTGTGGATTTCTTGTCTCCGATATCGCTATTATATTCTTAATCTTTCCCCCTTCGGGCGTTCATAATTCTTCACGGTAATTTAATCAATTTGTAATACTAATTTAACATTAAATGAGTATTATCGTTATGCAAAAGCCAATTGTGTTCCAAATTTCAACGCTAAGAGTCAATGGAGAATGGACCACCCGCCGGCGATGAAAAGCGGAAAAGATTTCTCTTGTTCAATAAGCGGGAAATATTCTGAATATTAAGCATAAGGTAGGAGGTGAGTTAAAAGAAGTAACTTATGCAAAGTAGGAGATTCATGATAGAAGCAATCGGCAGGAAAGACAATTTAATCAGGCAAAGGAGGCATATTGTAATGTATCAAAATAAGAGGGTATTCTGTTCCAAAGCGGTAATTGCGTTTTCATTGAGCATTATATTGTTCGCAACAATGATTGTTGGCCTCAGTGGCTGCGGTTCGTCCTCGGCCGAGGCTACACCAGTGTTTAAATTTGCCGTCTTCGACGACAGCCGGGCAGCCTCCGGCGCGACTGGGACAAAAAACGGGGACAGTAACGGTGCTGCAGCGCAAATAGTGAAAACCATTGCCACGGACATCGCAGCCCAAGGCGTGGATTTTGTTTTGTTCCCCGGCGACATGGTAAGCGGATATACCGACTCGACCACGTTAAGCTCTGAACTGGATACCTGGAAGACAGCCATGGCTCCGGTATACAATGCGAATATACCTGTCTATACCACCCGCGGCAACCATGAGTATGACGATCTGACCAACGGCGCCTCAAACCCGGACGATCCCAGCAGGGCGACATATCTGGCCCATTTCGTGATGCCTACCAACGGACCAACAAAGAACGGAGCGGGCCTGAGCGAAGTGGGACTCACCTACTCCTTCACCTGGAAAGGTGTGAAGTTCATCGCCTTCGACAATTATGCTGGCCGTACGACTTCTTTCGACAATACAAAGTATGCGCCGGGTTCCAATAAAGGGCAGATGATGAGTTCCTGGGTCCTAGATGAGATCAATAACTCTACTGCCGGGCTGAATTTCGTCATGAGTCACGAAATGATGTGGCCTACCACATCACATCCTGACTGCCTGGCCAACGACCCCGACGATCGGGACGCCCTGGTAACAGCCTTGGCCGCAAAGAACGGTACGTATTTTGCTGGACATAACCACATGTGGGTCCGCGGTACGATGTCTGATGGTAAAGGAGCCAAGATCCCTGCGTTTACTATCGGCACCGGCGGAGGCGGAAATTACGACTACGCCGTTTACGATGTTGTCAAGCAAGGTTACACTGGTTCTTCCTCATATAGCATACAGCAGGTCCGTGCCAGCAGCGCCAACCCCGTCTTCGGATACATGTTGGTCACCGTCTATTCCGACAACACATGGAAAGGGGAGTTCCGCGCCTTCCAGTACAATAAATGGAATGACGCAACAGATCACTCAACGACGGCGATCACTGTATGGGATTCATTCATGAACACTGACATGCTGAAATAACCGAACACGCCGGCCCTTACGGGTTAGTGCGGCAACGGAAGCAGCAACTCACTGATCTTTTTGTACAATAAAAGCCGCCGGGAATATCCCCGGCGGCTTTGTCGTCTTATACGAAAAAAGAAGTTTATAAACTGTCCTCCCGAAAGAAGTGATGTCTTCAAAGCTTGTAACTTTCATGGAAATTACAGCGGAGAGAGGACCGCCGCGAAGAACATCGTGATAAATATAACGAAAGGGACAGGCACGAAGAGCGTCGCGGCGATGAGGGCGACTGGCACTTTGAACGCTGATTAGATAATATGCAAAGTGTAATATCCAGGGCATCCTTCTCAACAATTCAGGTTGTCAGGGGTATTCCTTTGCGCATCCTGCGGATCTTCCCCACCCGCAGGATGCGCGCAACAAGGCCGATGCTGCAAATGAGTCAATAAGAAGGTTGGTTATTCCTATCAGTTAGGACAACCGAACGAAACAGTCTGACTGCACCAGTTGTTACTATGCATCAAATTTTAAGCCACCCCCTTCTGAGTGAATTATCCATGATGACTCCCACAAGAAAAGCCACCCCCATATTCCACATTGCAACAGCGGCCACGACGAGCATCACATAAAAATCGGATTTCTTGTCTCCGATATCCCTTACCACTATCGCCAGTTCCGAACCCGCGAAGAACAGGATTACTCCCAGTATGGCATTAGGGAATATCTTGAAGATAATAGAGACCGAATCGCTGAAAAAAAGAGCAATTAAAATGAGTATGCTTCCCAGAATAACGAGCGCCCCACCGGTCTTTGCACCGAAGCGAACATGACCTGCCATGCCGCCGGCTCCATGGCACATTGGAATGCCGCCGAAAAGGGGCGAAACAAGGTTCATGATGCCCTGTGAAATGGCAATCTTCTTCTCCGTGACCGGCCTGTCAGGATATAGTTCGTTGTTCTCAGCTGTGATTGCAACAACGGCGTTGCCAAGGGTTAATGGTATTTGGGGTATTGTAAAAAGCAATGTCCCTGCAACTAGATCGTTCCATGTAATCATAGGGAGACTGAAAACCGGCAGTTTGAAGCCGATATGAATCTTGGCCAATTCCGATATAATCCGAGGTTTCATAATAACGGCGGAGACAATCCCTATGACCAAGAGCATGAACATAGCCGGCATTTTGGGGTTTGTGAGGAGAAGGTATGTAACAACCAGAGCTATACCCGCCAGGACGGGCG
>JADFXI010000226.1:0-1641 GCA_015233655.1 Nitrospirota bacterium
ACTGTCTATGTTCAGCAGCAGGGGATATACCACAGGCATGTTTTTTGGAAAGCAGCCGGACGGAGATTATAATTTTGACGGCGAAAGTTACCGTATGAGCCATGAACTGGTCGGCGTTGTAATGGATATTAACGGTTGGTCCGCAAAGATAGCGCTCAGGAACAGGCTTGACAGAGGCGATGATATTGAATACCTTGCCCCCGGGCTTGAAGGGTCGGTTTTTAAAGTCGATTCAATGCTTGACGAAGAAGGCGCTGTTATAGTATCTGCGCGGAATGAGGACATCATAACCATCAGTGTGCCGCCCGGCGTCAGGAAGCATGACCTTGTCCGCAGGGAGAAGGATACCCGCAGTATCATCCTGTAGTATGCAAGGACGTTTAACTTGTTTTACCGCCTGTTCCCATTAGCACTATAGCTCACAAATAGGTCATGCTCTGTAATGCCCAACAATATCGGGCTTTTGCTTTGGCTTTCTATATGGTAAGCATATGCGTAAACGCCAAGTCGGACCGATAGTGCAGAGCATATATACGTCAGCCTATTGTTCAAGTGTCAATAAGTAAGTAGACCCTGCGTGGCCCGTACCCTTGAGTGGTGGATCTTATTTAAACCTTCATTCCCCGCATGAAAGAGGGCGAGGGGAACCTAAAATTTATACGTGAGCTTCAACCTGAAGGTGCGCCCATTTTGCTCTATGAGGTCCTCCCTGTGCTCTTCAGCACCGGGGTCCCCATATTTCTGGTCAAAAAGATTATAAATACTCCCGGAAAACTCCAGATTCCTTATTATCTTCTGACTAAAGATGGTAACATTGGTTACGTAAGAGCATCCGGTGCTGTCGCCCAATAGGGTCCTGCGACTGCTCGAAAACTGCTCTTCTGCCCCGCCGAAAATCTTGTCGGACCAGATAGGGAAGGTTACATTGAGCTTTGCAAGATGCTTCGGCGAATTGACCGGGGTTATATTCGTCGTCCGGTCTTTTGCCTCCTGAACAGTGTAACTCGCTCTGGCCCTGTAACCGCCGTTCCAAACACCGTCCACTTCGAACTCCAACCCCTTGGCTACCACCCTATCGGTGTTCCTGAATACAAGAACTCCGGTATAGGGATCGGACTGCTGCTGGATAAGGTCCCTGATGTCGTTATAAAAGGCGGCTGCGGTGCCTCTCAGGTGCTTTCCTAAATATTGTTCAAGCACAAGCTCGTACGTTTTTATTGTCTCGGGTTTAAGTTCAGGGTTGGCGCCCAGGTTGATATTGTCATGATAGTAAAGCTCGTAATTATTGGGGGCCCGGAAGGCCGTACCGTAAATGAGTTTTATCGCAGTGGTTTTTGCTGGTGCATAGATCAGTGCGATACGGGGGTTGGTAGAGCTGCCGAAGGTGTAGTAATAGTCATGGCGCAAGCCAGCATTCAGGATGAGATTATCGAGAATGCTGTATTCGTCCTGGAGGTAAAGTGCCCATCTGTTTGATTTTGTATTGTCATGAAGATACAAATAGTATGGCGACTCATTATAGTTGTTCTGCAGCTGCTTCAGGTTAAGCTGATACTCGGCGCCGGCGGTGACTTTGTGAGTATCAAGGATTTTCCTGGCGTACATCGCCTCTGCGCTTACCCATTCCCCTTCGGCAATATC
>JADFXI010000226.1:1672-2520 GCA_015233655.1 Nitrospirota bacterium
ATTCACGTCTGAATAGACATAAGTGCCCCAGTAGTAGTAAGTGTCATAGGACAATTTTGCCATAACGCGTGCACCGTCATCGCAGAGGTGATCGTATTTCAGGTCCAGATAATATCTCTGATCTATCGTTTTGTTGTTGCGGTCATTGAACTCGGTCCCGAAAGATGCTGTAGGTATGCCCTTCATTCTTGACACAAAAGCGGTTTCCAGAGTCAAATCGCCGTAACCGACCTTACCAAAAAGGCTTTGATTGCTTTCATAGTCTGTATTGACGGCAACGCCGTTGTTGGTTTCGGGCGTGTCAAATTCCCTGAAGAACAGTTTGTGCGGACCCTCGCTATCGAGGCCTGAAGCTGAAAAAACACCGTATGCGTCGGCCCCGAAAACACCCCCGTAACTTACCCGTCCCTTGAAGGTACTGAAACTTCCCCCGGCTCCGGAGGCTTCAACACCACCGAAATCGGAGGCCTTCCTCGTTATGACGTTAATGACAGCAAGGAAAGCATTGTTCCCGTAAAGGGAGGAACTGGGTCCCCGAATAACTTCTATCCTCTCTATCAGGTTGATGTCGACTATAAAATCCTCGCCGACCAGAGCTTCGTCGTAAATACTATCGTTGATCCTGTGGCCATCGACAAGCACGAGGACACGGCTGCTGTAATCTCCGGTCCGACCGAATCCGCGCACTCCTATGTAAGAATAATTGCGGTCACTGGTGATCTGAAAGCTTCTGACGCTCCTTAGTATTTCGGCAAGAGTGCGGTACCCATATTTTTTGATATCGTCTGAAGTGATGACGGTAACGGAAGATGTAGCTTCAATAACCTTTTGTTTAAATCTGGATGCTC
>JADFXI010000226.1:2546-2977 GCA_015233655.1 Nitrospirota bacterium
TGACTTTCATAAGGGCATTAGGGGGATTATCGGCATGTACCGGCTGAGACGATACCAGCAAGGCAGAAAAAAGGATACAAACTGCAAAAGATTTATTCAGCACTTTTTCATCACGCACTTTTCTTATTCGACAAATAAGAGGGACAAAGCACAAACGGCAAAACGATCCATATGTAAATAATTTCCGTTGCGCAAAAAAAGTTACTTCTTACTGCCCCCATGTCGATAATAATAACGTATTGCTGCTGAGGAATCAAATGCCAGAAGGAAAGCCAAAAAAGTAACAACCAAAAAGAAAAGAATGTAAGTGTATGCAAATACTTGCGAGGCTTTTTGCTGACGAATCATCAAGTAAGTACTTCTTGAGAGAAATGGGGTCAGACTTACTTGTTGACATTTCACAATCCTACTTATCGGCATGACGCCGTGAG
>JADFXI010000227.1 GCA_015233655.1 Nitrospirota bacterium
CGGGCCGATGTGGAGCCTAAGGCAACAGACCATATACAGGAAATGCTCGGCGTCATAAAAGGGCTTCTTGATAAAGGTCACGCCTATGTCTCAGGGGGAAGCGTGTACTTTGCCGTTGATACGTTCCCCGGCTATGGCAAACTCTCCGGAAAAGAGCAAAAAGACCTCCTTGCCGGCGCCCGCGTGGATGTTGAGGAACAGAAAAGAAATCCTTCCGATTTTGCGCTCTGGAAGGCGTCAAAAGAGGGTGAACCCTGGTGGGAAAGCCCATGGGGTAACGGAAGGCCGGGATGGCATATTGAATGCACTGCAATGGCGATAAAACACCTGGGAGAATCAATTGACATCCACGGCGGAGGCGCAGATCTTATCTTCCCGCACCATGACAATGAAATCGCGCAGTCGGAAGCCTTTACAGGGAAACCGTTTGCAAAATACTGGGTCCATAACGGCTTCATAACCATTGACAAAGAAAAGATGTCAAAATCCCTCGGGAATTTCTTCACTATCCGTGAAATACTCGATAAATACGATCCCGAGGTCGTCAGGCTATTCCTGCTTTCGAGTCATTACCGCAGCCCTATCGAGTTTTCGAACGAGCAGTTGCGCGACGCCGAATCCTCTCTCGACCGCTATTACAGCACTGTGGCCAGGATAAACGAATTTCTATCGCTCGTCCAGTCAGCTGAGATAAAGGCAAAGAAAAGCTCCCCCGCTGCAGCGGAAGAACTCGCGTCAGCCTTTGATGCATTCAAAGTCCGCTTTGACGAGGCCATGGACGATGATTTCAATACCGCCCTCGCCATAGGGCATATTTTTGAGCTGATCAGGGTTGTCAACAAATTCCTCGATACAAAACCTTCCGTTGACAACACGCAATGCCTGTTGGAGCAGGCCTTAAATACCCTGCATATAGCGGGCGGCATACTTAATCTCTTTAATAGAACGCCGGACAAGTGGAACCTCGATTTGCTCGTGACCCGAAAGGTCCCGTTAAGCGGCCCCGATATTGAACAGAAAATAGAAGACCGTAAAAAAGCAAGAGAGGAAAAAGATTGGGCGCTGGCCGATACAATTAGAAAAGAGCTTGAGGACAAGGGGATACTGCTCGAGGACAAGAAAAACGGGACAGGGTGGAAGGTCAAAATTGTTTAACTATGCAAAAAAAAGACGACAGAGTTAATTGGATATACGGAGTCAATCCTGTTTCTGAAGCCATAAAATCAGGGCGGCGTATCAACATTTTATATGTTCAGCAGCAGAGTCAGAAACACCTAAGCTCCATTATCACGGCTGCAAAAGCCGGCGGCATTGCCGTGAAGTTCGAAACAAAAGATTTCTTCGAGAGCAGATTCCACAAGGGTCATCAGGGCATCGCGGCACAGGCTGCTAAAAAAGAGACCGTAAGCGTAGAAGAGTTGCTTGACATACCCGCCAGAACCGGCGAAGCCCCATTTTTTATCATTATAGATACTATAGAAGACCCCAGAAATTTCGGCGCTATCCTTAGAGTGGCTGACGCAGCAGGAGTACACGGCGTAGTGTTCCAGTCTCACCGCTCTGCTGGGATTACGCCTGTGACCGCAAAGGCCTCGGCAGGCGCGCTCGAACATGTCCGTTTGGCAGAGATTGTCAACATAAAGCACGCAATGGAGAAAATGAAGAAAGAAGGCATAGTTCTAATCGGCGCTGAAGCAGGAGCGGGTTCAGCGCCCTGGGACCTGGACCTGTCGGTCCCCCTTGCCATAATCATAGGCTCTGAAGGAGAGGGACTGCGGCGGACAGTACGTGAAATGTGCGATATGGCGGTAAGCCTTCCCATGAAAGGCACGGTTAATTCGCTCAATGTCTCGGTTGCCGCAGGGATCCTGGCTTATGAAGTGATCCGTCAGAGGAAATAAAACAATACGGGAGGAACAATTTATGGGATATTACATCCACTATGTGCCGGGCAGATTAAGGATACGCACGCCCATATTGCACAATAACCCTGGAAAGACCGACGAATTCACGAAAAACTTTCAAGGCATAAACGGCATGGTTTCGATCAAGATTAACCCTGTCACGGGCAGTGCCCTGCTGCTTTATGATGAAAAGAAAATAAACTGCGAGCAGCTTATCGGAATCCTCGAAAAATACGGTTACTTTGACCTGTCCAGGTCGACAACGAGCGATGAACTTATTGAGCACATTTCCGAAAAGGTACTCGGAGTCGCTGAAGAAATAGTGGTCTCAGCCCTGGATGGCGGTATTTCGGAGGTTTAGCAATTACGTTCATGTCCTCTCAAGCACTATCGGAAGCGGGACGCCGTCGCGCAGCGCTTTCAGTGCAGCCTCTCTCAAACTGTCATTTCCCAGGTCTTCTTTGCCGGCCATCTCTTCAATTACGATTTTGACAACACCTGTTATCGCCAGTTTATCCTGGGGGAAATCAGCATAGGCGCTTTCGGGCTGATACTTATTCATAAGGCAACGAAGCGCTTTCAGTTTTTCATCGGCGTTGTCCACAAGGCCGGCCCTGCCCTTGATAATAACGCTCCGGAACAGATACTCAGCCCTGCAGGGGCTCTTATCGCCTTTGACATAGGCTATTGGAAGATCAATTTCAAAGCATACCCTGCTGTCCCTTTTGATATCTTCCATTTTCTCTCCGGCCAGGGCGGTATGAAAATAGATAACTCCCTCGTCCCACACAAAGTTAAGGGGCTTCACAACCGGATAGCCATCGCTGCCGATAGTCCCGAGCCTTCCCACATGACAGGTCTTCAATAAGTCCATAATGACTTCCCCGTCCTTTATTTCCTTCTTGCTCTGTCTCATATGGCGCGCCCTTTCATTGTTTTTCCATCTTTTGCCCATGTTCAGTCAGACACCTTCTGATATCCGGTGCCCTGTTCAGCGCGCCGATAACGGCCTTGAACGAGGCTATATCTATATTAGTATCGGTCCCGACCCCGAAAAAAGATTGATGGCCT
>JADFXI010000228.1 GCA_015233655.1 Nitrospirota bacterium
GGTTATTGGTGGCGTAGCGGCATCCAAAACTACGTTTTCTCACAAGGCAGTCAAACAGACAAAGAAGCAGGCCGGGCAGAAGATGTATCTTTCTATTATGGAGGATGAAACCTATCTTTCCGACCCTGACAACTTTTTCATATGGAACGAGTATAGTATTATGGATGGCGGAACTCAATGGTCGTAATATGAAGGCATCGGACCTTCTGGTCAAGTGTCTCGAAAAAGAAGGAGTCGAATATATATTTGGTTTGCCTGGCGAGGAGACTCTGGACCTCATGGAGTCGCTCAGTCATTCCAAAATTCGATTTATCCTGACACGTCATGAACAGGCCGCGGCATTCATGGCAGATGCCTACGGTCGTTTTACGGGCAAGGCAGGGGTCTGTATAGCCACCCTCGGACCCGGAGCGACAAACCTGCTTACAGGGATTGCCGATGCCTTTCTCGACAAGTCGCCTCTGGTTGCCATTACTGGACAGGCTGATCTTAAAAGGATACACAAAGAATCTCATCAGTACATCGACATTGTGGAGAATTTCAGGACTGTCACTAAGTGGAACGGCAGGATAGAGTCTCCTGACGTCATACCCGAAATGGTGCGTAAAGCGTTCAAGGTTGCAGAGACCGAAAAGCCGGGTCCGGTCCATCTCGAACTGCCGGAGAACGTGGCTTCCATGGAGGTGGACAGTATGTACACCACCATGATCGCGCCTATCCGCCCGAGAAGGAGTTCGCCCGACAGGCAATCTCTCAGAAACGCGGCTGCGCTTATTGAACAGGCGCAGTTCCCGATAATACTGTCAGGACACGGCGTTGTGCGGAAGGATGCCGGCGACCAACTCCAGAAATTCGCAGAACTTTTCTGCATCCCGGTTGTAACTACTTTCATGGGGAAGGGCGGGATAACCGCTGAAAGCCACTGCTGCATCGGCACGTTGGGACTCGCCAGGGACAGACAAATAACCGATGTTTTTTCAAAGGCCGACCTTATCATTGCCGTAGGCTACGATCTCGTTGAGTACGCCCCGAAGAACTGGAACCCGAATCTCGATAAAAAGATCATTCATATAGACTTTACAACTAGTGAGGTAGACCTTCACTACGTCCCGGAAATCGAGATAATTTCCGATATCAGGGAAACCCTTGAACTGCTGGAAGGCATGCTGAGTACCAATAAGAAAAGCGAATGCGTCATAGCCATGAGGAAGGACTTTACTGAAGGTTTTGAAAGGGAAGGAACGGTTGACTCGTGGCCTCCGGCACCGCCCCGGATCATTTACGGCATACGCAAGGTCCTGGGGCAGGGCGACATACTGGTGTCTGATGTAGGCACATGCAAGTTGTGGGCAGCGAAATTCTACCCTGTCTATCGGAACAACACTTTTATAATATCAAATGGTTTTGCATCCATGGGTTTTTCGCTGCCGTCGGCCATAGTGGCAAAGCTCGTCAATCCGGACCGGAATGTCGTGGCCCTATGCGGAGACGGAGGCTTCATGATGAATTTGCAGGATCTGGAGACAGCCTGCAGGCTTGGGCTGAACATTGTTATAGTTATTTTTAACGACAACTCTTACAATCTAATTAAGTGGAAGTCCGAAAGGAAATTCGGCACATCATTCGGCGTCAACTATACAAACCCTGATTTTGTCAGGCTTGCCGAGAGTTTCGGCGCTGTCGGCATGAAACTGAAGTCCTCAAAGGAATTTGAAACAATGCTCACTGAGGCCCTATCGAAGACGGTGCCTGTAATAATCGAGGTGCCGGTAGATTACGGCCATAACGAGATTATCTATGGCCTTCTGTAAAGCCTGGTCCCGCTATTTAAGTCCGTATTTTTGTATCTTGTAAAAAAGGCCGCGCATTGAGATGCCCAAAAGTCTTGCCGCTTTTGTACGGTTGCCTTTTGTTTCCTGAAGTGCCCTCGCAATGGCATTCCGCTCCGCGTCGTCAAGGACTTTTTCGAGGGGCAGGACATCAGCCGAATGTACTGCCACGCCGCCTATCTTGTCATACGGCAAAAGCGGCAAATGCGCAGGCCCCATAACAGTGTCCTGGGGACGCATGGAGATCATGGCCCTGCCGAGCACATTTTCGAGTTCCCTCACATTGCCGGGCCAGACATAATCGATCAGTTTCTGAACGGCCTCTTCCGATATCCTCTGCACTTCGCGCCCGAACCCCTGGTTCAGTTTGAAAATTATATGTTCTGTCAGGGGCCTTATGTCTTCCTTACGCTCCCTGAGGGCCGGTATTTGTATAGGGAAGACATTCAGTCTGTAGTAGAGGTCTTCCCTGAATGCTCTGGAAGCGACTTTTTGTTCCAGGTCCGCATTTGTGGCTGCGATGACCCTGACATCCACGGAAACAGGCCTGGTCCCGCCGACACGAATTATCTCTTTTTCCTGAAGGACCCTCAGGAGCTTGCTCTGAAGGGACAGGCTGACGTCGCCTATTTCGTCAAGAAAGATCGTCCCGCCGTTAGCTTCCTCGAAGAGCCCCTTTTTCCCGCCTTTCAGCGCTCCGGTGAAGGCGCCTTCCTCGTAGCCGAACAACTCGCTCTCCAAAAGGTTCTCCGCAAGGGCAGCGCAATTTACTCTGACAAACTGTCCCTTGCTTCTGGTGCTCGTGTTATGGATGGCGTGAGCGAAGAGTTCTTTCCCAGTACCGCTTTCTCCTCTGAGCAGTACCGTTGCAGGGGTCTGGGCAGCCAGTGTGGCCTGTTCCCTGGCGCGGTCCATGGCAGGACTGCTGCCGATAATGTCGTCCCATTTATACTTCGCTTCCAGCCTGCGTATCAGCTTTTTCGCGTGAGACAGTTCTTCAGTCAGTGCTATGATCTCGGAGATGTCCTGGACAACTCCGACGCTGCCTCTGATTATTCCTTCTATAAAGATGGGGGCCACATTAACTATGACTTCTTTTCCGGCCGGCCCGACCTT
>JADFXI010000229.1 GCA_015233655.1 Nitrospirota bacterium
ACATCCTCTCCGCCCGCTTGCGCACTGAGATGTCCCTGCCGAAAACAAGAGCGTATTTCTTGTTGTTCCCAAGGTCGAGCAGCCCTGAGCTTACCTCAACAGGGAAGACAGTCCCGTCCTTTTTGACATGGTCGATCTCAGCCTTGTACCATTCTCCCCCTAATACGGCGTCGATACATTTTGAGACGTCTTTGGCAGCTTCAGGGGTATCCAGATCTTTTATGTTGAGAGTCAGCAGTTCATCAGCGGCATATCCATGCATATCAGCAGCAGCCCTGTTTGCAGCTATTATTTTGCCGGCCTTGCCGCCTTCGGTCTCCAGTATGAAAATAGCATCAGCAGCGCTCTCAAACAACATACGGTATCGCTTCTCGCTCTCCTCTATCTTCAGCATATGCTCTTTGAGTGAGATTGCCATTTCATTAAACGATTCCGCGACTTCTGAAAATTCATGCTTCAACCCCGCGACCTTATAATCCAGAGAGCCGTCCTTGATCCTGCGCGTCGCCTCCAGCAGAGTGGTGATAGGCTTTGTGATGCTCCGCGTCATAAAGAAGGCAAACCCTATTCCGACCACAGGGCCCATCGCCACGATTATATATAGACTAATCTTGGCACACTTTATCTTCTCGAGATTAGACGCTGTCTTTTCCTCGAGCTTTGTACTGGTGAGAGCTATCATGTTATTTACTTTAGAGATGAGGTCCTCTCCAATTCTGTAGGCGTTGTCCTCCTCCGTGCGCATTCTTTGAGCGCCGGCCTTAATAGTCATCAGCCGGCTGATCATCACACCATAATTGTCGAGCTGACGCCGCATGTCGTTTAATCGGTCCAAGACAGCCGGCTCATGATGGCACGTACGACATGCCGAAGCCACCTGTTTCATACTCATCACATCGGAAACAATAGTATCATTGCCGCGAGCGTGCCGCGTGTTTCTCAAACTTATATCAACCTGCACTTTTTTGATTTGCAGCAGGAGGTGCTCCCTCAGGATTTCGACCTGGTGGAGCTTTATCAGGTTGTCCAGGGTAGATGTTGCAGATGCGATAGCTGTAATTATATAGATTCCGCTGCAAAGGAAAAGCAATGAAAAAAAGCTCGTGACTATTATTATTTTCTTCTTCATCGGTCGTAGGCGGCCAAATCAAGATGTATTGTATGGATGTATTTTGCCACCGGAGCATAATTATCGTCTGCCGTCTCGATGAACCGGCGCGCCTCAAACGCCTTGAGGACGGACTTCCCTTCCGGCGTAGTATGCATTTTGAGCAGCGCTTCCTTCAGCCCGTTCCTTATTTCAGGGCTGAGGTCGCGCCTCACAGCGAGACCATTTTCAGGCACCCTCGGTGAGGTATAAATAACGCTCAATTCTTTTTCTATTCTGGGGTCTTCCCGTGCCAGACGTTCATAAACGGTGTTTTTGGCGGCGCCGATGTCGGCTTTCTTGTTCAGCACATCATAGATAGCGTCTTCGTGGGTACCCGCAAAATAGGTCTCCTTCAGATAAGTCTCATAATTTGTAACACCGTACTGCGCAAAAAAAGAAAGAGGAAGCAGGTAGCCGGCTGTCGTTGCCCTGTCAACAAAAACGAACCTTTTATCGCGCATATCGCCGACGTTAACGATGCGGCTGTCCTTTCTGACAAAGATCATGCCGTAATAGTCAGAAGAACCATCGATGCTTTCGGGTCTGACAAGCACCTCGACCCCGAGTTTGGCCTGAGCAAGTACATATGTAAAACTGCCGAAAAAAGCGCCGTCGAGTCTGTAAGATTTGAAATCCTTAATCACGTTGCCATATTGCGGAAGAATTTTGAGATTGACTTTTATTCCAATGGTTTTCGAGATATAATCGGCAAGAAGTTGATACCGTTCAGCCTGACTGAATATATTTCGTTCAGGAACAATCCCTATACAGAGATGTGATCCGTCTCTTCCAACATTCTTGGATGACTTGACGGAAGCGTTGTTTTCATTATGTCGGCAGCCTGCTGAAATAAAAGCAATAAAAACCAGCGCCAGCAAAATCTTCTTCATTTACATACACCCCGGGTCTGAAAAAACTCCGCTGCTTCACTTTCCACAGATAATGCGCGGGGAAGAAAGGAGACTGTTATAAAACGAATGATTTTCAAAACCTCTGGCATCAGTTTACGTCCTTGACAATAATAATAACATAAACTGCCTGTGCTTGTATGTCTAAGGGCACGGAGAACGCATTAAAGGGGCAACTGAACTATCTTGACCTGCATCATTGAGTTACTATTAATTCGAATGAGATAATAGGAACGTGCTATACCTGAGTTTTTTCCGCGTTGCCTCACGTAGAAATCTATTCGAAATAGGTATCGGTTGCCTCATCTAAAATCTATTCGAAATAGTTTTATTTTATCGGGGGGATTTTCTCTTTGTCTGAGGCAACTTGAATCAATCGGCGTTGAAGGTTCTCGATCTTGCGTTTCAGTTCTGCAGGGTTGAGTTTCCGATATTGACTGCGAAGCTGTTTCTTGGCTTCTTTGGACACGTCAGGAGAAGCCAGGACCCGTTGGTACGGTGTTTGGGCCTCGTCATATTTTTTTCTTACTTTGCTGCCGATTCTGGTTTTCTCCAGCAGTTTCATTACTGGCTGAAAGAAATTGCTATAGAGCCGTAAATATCTGTAGAGTTCGTTCAGGATTGTCACTTCCTCAGGTGTATCATGCCGCATATATCCGACTGCTCTTCTGACAACAGAGTAGTTTTTTTGCTCTATGAAGCAGTTGTCGTTTTTTCTTGAACTACGAGCCCGAGTGAATGTTATCTTCTCTTCTTTACAGTAGTTGTAGAGATGGTTGTTGATAAATTCTGCGCCGTTGTCTGAGTCAATGCCCAGAAGGTCAAAAGGAAGGCGAGCGCGTATATCTGTAAGAGCTTCAAACACCCAGCGTTGAGCCTTATT
>JADFXI010000022.1 GCA_015233655.1 Nitrospirota bacterium
AAGTGCAATGCGGTGGCTCCGAGCGCGGAATAAAGGATGTGAGAGAAGAAAGGGCTGACATAGGCATGTGCTCGCGTGCCCTCAGCGAGAAAGAGAAAGACTTGTATGGTTTTCCCATAGCTCGTGATGGCGTGAGCATCGTCGTACATAAATCCAACCCCGTGAAAGCTTTATCCAATGCGCACGTTGTCGGGATCTTCACAGGAAATATCACTAACTGGAAAGCCGTCGGAGGGCCCAATGCGCCGATTGCCATACTATTAAGAGAAAGGCAGAAAAATGTAACTGAACTCTTCAATAACTATTATAAGATTAAGGAAAGCGACATAAAGGGAAACGTTTTGGTCGGCGACAATCCGGTGACGATAAATGCGATAGAATCAAACCCCTATGCTGTTGGTTATATTTCATCGGGCTACGCCGAACGTGCCGCTGCTGCAGGCAAACCAATCAAAATTCTTCCTGTCAGCAACGTGATGCCGACACGCAGGAATATCATTACAGCAAACTATCCTATTTCCCGCGCGCTCTCTCTCGTTACTAAACATCTTCCCTCCGGCCTTGCCAAGGATTTCATCGACTTCTCACTTTCGTCAAGTATCGTGGATATTATCGAAAAGTATGAATTTGTTCCGTATCAGGACTGATTTATGAGAAGCATGTCCGGCATTGTGAAGACCGTGGTCTCCTCCTGGTATAGCAGGTTAAGTGACAATGTTAAGGTCATAATCCTGAGCGGATTCGCGATAGTCATCCTTTTGTGCCTGTTGCCGACAGTTTTCTCCGGCATGGCCCTGGAATATTCCGCAAGCGTTTTGAACCGTTTCATCGATGTTGACGAAAAAATCGCTGAATTAAGTTTGACCAGTATCACAAAAATGATAAAGGTCCGGCGCAATGAAAAGGATTTTTTGCTCTCTTATAGAGATTGGGGCTTTAATGAAGCCAAATCCAGATATATCACAACCTCGCTGAGTCTTATATCATCTCTAAAAGAGAATATGACAAAAATCCGCAATTTATCAAGCAATCCGGAAATTGTAAGCATGACAAACGAGATAGACCGTGCAATCAGCGACTATGAGGCTGGAATTATGCATTTTGTTGCGCTTTATGGAATGCTCGGCAACGAAAATACGGGGCTGGAAGGCAAATTCAGAGTCGTAGCCCATGAAATTGAAGATATTTTAAGGCAAGTCGCCGACGATAAGCTTATTGTTGATTTGTTAACTATGCGTATGAGGGAAAAAGATTATATTATTCAAGACCTCGACCTTACCTTTGCAAATCTCTTGAAAACAGCGGCACGTGTGAAAGCCGGTATCAATGCCGGCAAAACAACCCCTGAGCAAAAAAAGAAACTTGTAGCATTAATTGATGAGTATATTAATTTATTCAGTCAGTACGTACGGACGAGCCAAAATATACAGACAACCAGGCAGGAGTATTTAAGAGCAATACAGAATGTTGAACCGACCCTTGAGAAACTTTATTTCATTTCAATAGACAATACTTTCAAGGCGCGCAATGACATAAGAATGAGCGAGAAAAGAATCCAGTTGACCTTGATTTTTTCATTTCTGCTTGTTTTATTTTTGTCATCGGCAATGGCGTTGTTCGTATTTAGAAAAATCAAATCGGCAGAGGAGAGGCTCAAGGTATCCGAGAAACAATATCGCGGCCTGTTTGAAACGTCGCCCGATGCTATTACAATTATGGACATGCACTGCAATATCATCATGGTCAATCACCGGGCTTCGAAGCTCCTGGGATATGCGAATCCGGAGGAAATGATCGGCAAGAGGTGCGCAGAAATAATTGTCCCCGAAGACCAGCAGACAGCCAAAGGGATGCTTGCGAAGCTCTCTGAAGCCATAACAGTTGAGGCTGTTGAATTCAGGATGATGAAGAGAGACGGCAGCAATATTTATGTTGAGAGCGCAGCGTCAATTATTACTGGTGCTCACGGCAAACCGGAATCTATTATCCTGGCGGCCCGTGACATCACTGCAAGAAAGCGGGCTGAAGAACAGGCCAGAGAGGCCCAGGAATATGCGCGCTACCTGATCAACAGCTCATTGGATATGATTATTTCCGTGGACAGAGAGAGACGGATAGTCGAGTTTAATAAAGCTGCTGAGGAAATCTTTGGATATGAGAAACATGAAATTTTAGGAAAGCACATTGAGTTTTTATATCTCGATTCAAATGAAAGCGAGAGAGTAAGCAAGCTCCTGGCCGAGACGGGCCGCTTTGCAGGCGAAGTAATAAATAGAAAGAAAGACCATGAATTATTCCCCGCCTTTCTGTCTGCCTCTACAATAAAAGATGCAGATGGCAACTCAACCGGTTTTATGGGGGTTTCCCGTGACATAACTGAAATCAAGAAAATAGAAGAAGAACTTAAAGCGGCAGCTACCCTGGACAGACTGACCGGGGTTTACAACAGGCGAAAATTTGAAAGCATTTTAGACAGTGAAATAGAAAGAACAAGGAGATATAAGCACCCGCTGTCCCTGATAATGATCGATTTGGACCATTTCAAGAATATAAATGATGCGTTCGGCCATCAGGTTGGAGATTCAGTATTGCAAACCCTGGCCGTTATAGTAAAAAACAATATAAGAAAGACAGATTATTTTGGAAGATGGGGTGGCGAGGAGTTCATGATATTGGCTACAGAAACGCCCCTCGAAGAAGCATTCGAACTCACAGAGAAGGTCCGCATTTTTATAGAAAAGTACAATTTTGAACAAGCAGGGACGTTAACAATAAGTTGCGGCATTACTCAATTCACGGACCAGGACACGCCCGACAGCTTAATAAAGAGAGCTGACGATGCATTATATAAAGCCAAGAGCAGTGGAAGAAATATGAGTGTTTCTCAAATTTAAGCTTTAACCCCGCAGTAAAAGCCCCAGACATCTGAGCGACGTTATTGTATTCCCAAGGAAGCGTGTTTTACGTTTGAGTCCAGTGGCCGGTCCCCTGATCAAGAGGTTGCGCAATTTCGGGTAATCAGCTAGCCCATGAAGGCGATTCCGCGAATACTTGTAAAGGGCATTTTTATGATATAGAATTCGAGTAGGTAACAAGAATGATTCTATGTTGCATACCACCCTAGGGATAAGTATGAATCGGTCATAAACTGGGATTGTTAAGAAATTATAATTTGACAGCTAATCAACTGATATTTTTCTATTTTACCGGCTTTGGAGAACTGACATGATTAATAATGAGCAAGAGAAGAAATCTGTGATGGATGCGATCCTTAAAGGAGAAAGAGATCTGGTGAACACACTGCTGGACGATTATGCGGCATCACGCAGCTATCGTACAGCCATGAATGAGGTCCTGGAACCGGTCCTTGAAGAAATAGGAAGCAGGTGGACCGAGGAAAATCTCTCTCTTGCGCAGGGGTATATTGCCGGAAAAGTTGCAGAGGACCTGCTTATGAAAATCCACAATGCGGAAAAAGACACGGCTGCCAAACAGGCTGCTAAAGTGCCGGTAGTTATTGGGAATATCGAAGACGACTATCACTCGTTGGGGAGAAAGCTGGTCTCAGTTTTCCTGCAATCGGCTGGCTGGCAGGTATATGATCTGGGCAATGATGTAACTGCGGAGGAGTTTGTGGACAAGGCGGTTGAAAAAGGGGCGCGCGTGATCGGCGTTTCAGCAATGATGTATACCACAGCCGAAAACATCAGAAAAGTCCGCGATGAGCTTGACAGGCAAAACCTCTCAGGCAAAATAAAGCTTGCCGTAGGAGGAGCTGTCTTTAAGCTCAGGCCTGAACTCGCAGCTGAAGTTGGGGGTGATGGAACGGCTGCGAACGGCTTTCAGGCGTCCCAATTGTTTGAAAAGCTGTGGGAGGAGTCGCTCCGGGAGGTGCCGTTATGACAAGTATGGAACGTGTCGTCGCCGCATTACAGGGCACAAACTCAGATAAACGCGCCTTTACCATGACCCTTAGCCTTTACGGGGCTAAACTGACGGGCTGTCCCCTGACCGAATACTACACAGTTCCGGAAAGATACGCGGAGGGACAGGCAGCGGTGGCTGACCAATGCAGGCCTGACATCATCTTCACGCCCTTTGCCCTTGCACTGGAGGCCCAGGCCTTTGGAAGCGAAATTGTTTTTCTTACGAAAGACCCTCCCAACGTTAAGAAACCGTTCATACGAAATCCGAATGAAATTGGAAAGATCAGGGTGCCTGATATTGAGCAGCAGGAAGGCCTACTTTATCTCCGGACAACAGCAAGACTCCTTGTAGAGCATTTCAGGGGAACGGTCCCCGTATGCGGGGTACTCACGTCGCCGATGGATCTTCCTGCGATTATTATGGGAGTAGATGGCTGGCTTGAGATGCTGCTCTTTGACAGAGAAAAAACAGGAACTATGATCTCCCTGATGTCTGAATACTTTGTGAGCATGGCGAACAGCATGTTTGATAGCGGAATCAACTTTCTTGCCATGCCCATGATGTTCACCAATCCGCGCCTTCTTTTTGAAAAGACTATCGTGGAGATCGTTATTCCGGCATTGGCTGAAATGTTTGGTAAGCTCAAAGGCCCCATAGTGTTCCATCATGGAGGAAATCCGCTTGCCGGATATCTGCAGCATTACCTCAGCCTGCCCAATATAGGCGGTTTCGTGCTTGATTCCCATGACGACTTCTCAGAGGCACGGAAGACCGTTGGACAAAACATGCTGCTCTTGGGCAACCTTGACGGGCCTTCTCTAGGAAAAATCAGCCCTGCAGATGCAGTCGAAAAGGCGCGGAAGATCCTTGACAACAGAAAAGAAGACAACCATTTCATCTTTGCCACATCGAGCGCTGACGTGGCATGGTATACCCCCATGGAAACCATCACTGGGATATATAATCTAATCCAGCACTGCGGAGCATAAGTTCCGGTCATGACGGACAAAAAAATCACCTGTCTCGCCTGCGGGGTGTTCAGGATGGAGATTGAAGCCCTCTCCAGGCAAGACAAGCTTGATTGCAACATCATTACCCTTGAATCCATGCTGCACATGAAGCCTGCTAGACTTGAGGAGGAGATGGGTCGGGTCATGGAGGCGGGGCCGAACGACAAATTCCTAGTCCTTTATGGTGATTGTCAACCCCGCATGCATGAGATGCAGGCCAGGGAAAATGTATCAAAGGTGACTGGAATCAATTGCTGCGATATATTGTTGGGCAGGGAGGCGTACAGGAATCTGCAAAAGGACCAAGCCTTTATCTTCCTGCCGGAATGGACGCTGCGGTGGAGGGAGGTTTTCACCAATGAATTGGGGTTCGAAAACCAAGAGGTGGCACAGGCCTTTATGAGGGAGCACCGAAAACGACTGGTCTATGTTGATACCGGCGTTATGCCTGTGCCTGATAAAACAATTCAGGATATCTCCGAATTCTTCGGCATGCCGGTTGAGATATTGCATATATCGCTCGACATCCTTCTGCAGGGCATCAACAACGCCCTGCGGAAATTCGCGAGGCACGATCAAAATGATAAATAGTGAGAATAATAATCAGGCTGACCAGGTCCTGCTGAGTGATTTAGTAGAAAACATCCTGATGTATTCCGATAACCCGGGGGCCTGCGCCAGGTATATAACAGACCGGATCAGAGAACTTATCGGTGTTCGTATCGTAGCGCTTATTGAACATGTGCCTGGACAGTCCGGGGTCGAATATCAGCTTATGAGTATCTGTCCTTCCCGAAAAGAGGCTGACTGGAACCAGCCGGAAATACAAAAATTTGTCCCTTTCGCGTGCAAATGTGAAACCCCGCGTTTGTTCGACCCCATGACTGACCCTGAAGCCGTGTCCCTGTCTGCCATTGATAAGGGAAAAGCCTTTGTTGTGCCCCTGCTGGCAGGTTCCCAAAAGGTAGGCGTGATCGTACTGATCGGTATGATGGATTCTTTAGGAGCAAAGGAAATCCTGGCCACTCTTGCCAGGATTTCAGGGGTCATCGCGCTGATTATGAGAAACTCTCTTCTTTACCGGAACATGGAAAATCTTGTTGAAACGAGAACACTGGAACTTGCGGAAAGGGAGCGGATGCAGCGACTCGCGCTCCACGTTGGACATATAGGAGCATTTGAACTGGACCCGGAAAGCAGGCAGGGCACGTGGACGCCCGAATTGGCAGTAATTTGGGGCATGCCTAATAACTTTACAGGTGATTTCGCTGCCTTTTGCTGGGCGCATGTGCACCCCGAAGACCTGGCACAAACCAAACAGAATTTCGCACAGATTTTGCAGAGCGGCAAAGAGAGCGAGATGGAATTTCGCATCATTCGGCCGGATGGCGTTCTGCGGTGGATCCGCTGGCGAGGTCAGGCGAACCGGGATTCTGCGCCGGGGTCTCTGCGTGTGTTCGTAGTAAATATGGACATCACCGAGCGCAAACAAGCTGAAGGTAAGCTGAAGAAGAACGAAGCATTCATCAGGAACATTCTCGAATCCGTTGGTGAAGGCTTCATCGTCGTGGACAGGGAGTACCGTATTCAGTCGGTTAATCGGGCGTTCTGCGATTTCGTCAAAATGCCGGCTGCAGAAATCGTGGGAAGGCATTGCTACGAAGTTTCCCACTATACGGACAAGCCTTGTTTTGAAACGGGAGAACAGTGCGCTGTCAGGCAGATGTTTGAAACAAGCGTTCCCCAATTCGTTTCTCACGTGCACACGACAAGAACAGGCGGCAAGCAATATGTCGAGATCAGAGCATACCCCATTACCGATGCGGCCGGCGCCGTCGTTTCCGCCATTGAAACCATCAGCGATGTTACTGAACGGAAAGTGATCGAGGACCAGCTTCGCCAGGCCCAGAAGATGGAAGCAATAGGACATCTTGCAGGGGGCATCGCCCATGACTTTAATAACATGCTGACAGCTATAATCGGCTACGGAAGTTTACTGAACACTAAGCTGGAGAAAGACAGCGAGTTGAGGCCATTTGTAGATCAGATACTAAGTTCGGCAGGAAAGTCAGCCAATCTTACGAGACAACTCCTTGCCTTCAGCAGAAAGCAGGAAATCGCTCCAAAGGAGACCGACCTTAATGAACTTGTCAAAGGCACGGAAAAACTATTGTTAAGACTTATTGGTGAGGACATAGAACTTAAAACACAACTTGCTGAAAAAACCTTAACCGCAATGATCGATCCCGGCCAGATAGAACAGGTACTGATGAATCTCTCCACCAATGCAAGGGATGCCATGCCTGAGGGGGGACTATTGTCTATATGCACAGACACCGTTGAACTGGATACCCGCTATGTAAAGGGACATGACATGAAGAAGCCAGGTATGTATGCCCTTATTTCAGTGACAGATACAGGCGGGGGCATAGATGAAAAGACACAGCAGAAGATATTTGAGCCGTTTTTCACAACCAAGGAACTAGGCAAAGGTACAGGGCTTGGGCTTTCAATAGTATACGGAATAATCAAGCAGCATGACGGCAACATCACTGTATATAGCGAACCGGGCAAAGGCACGACATTCAGGATATACCTGCCCCTGATTGAAACAATGATCGAAGAAGCAAAAGTGAGCGAGAGTAGTATCCCACATGGTGGGACAGAGACCATATTGATAGCAGAGGACAATGAAGAAGTAAGAGTGCTTTCAAAAAAGGTGCTGGAAGAATTTGGCTATAAGGTAATAGATGCAGTGGATGGAGAGGATGCCGTCAACAAGTTTAAAGAATATAAAGACAGCGTCTCGCTTGTTATGGTTGATGTGATAATGCCGAAGAAGAGCGGCAAAGAAGCGATTGATGTGATAAAAAAGACAAGGCCTGACGTTAAGGTTCTCTTTACCAGCGGGTATACATCCGAGATAATAAGCAGGAAGGGTATTTTAGAAGAAGGGATGGATTTTATATCAAAGCCGGTCGCGCCCCAAACCCTGCTTGCCAAGATAAGGGAAATCCTGGATAAAGCATAAAGCCACCAGCTGCGTTTACAGTGCCTGTAAACGCAGCTGGTGTTCAGGACATATTATGCGCCTACCACAAGCACGGGGCAAGGCGCGCTCTCAATGACCTTCCCTACCGTATTGCGCCTGAACAGGCGGCTCAGGCCCTTCTTGATTTTCTGGGCCCCCATTATGATAAGGTCGCAGTTCTCTTCCTCTGCCACCTCGACAATTCTTTTGTGAACATCTCCTTCTTCAAGCCTCGTCTTTATGAGTGAGCCTTCGGCCTTTGCTGTTTCTTTTATATCAGCAACCGCCTGTGACGCGCCGCTGTCAAGCACTGCTTCTATGTTCCTGACACCGACAAGGTCCAGATCTCCATCGTTATCAGGTATTACTTTTACTACCGTAACCCAGCACTTCTCTTCCTGCGCCAGTTTCAGACCCTGTGTCAGAACGTCTTTGGAACCGTTTACCGCTATCAATATTTTTCTATAGCCTTTCATATATATGGCACCTCCGCATTTTATCGTACAGCCAGCACCGGGCAGGGGGCATCCATGATGACCCGCTCGGTAGTACTTCCCATAATCGCCCTGTTTATCCCCTGCCAACCGTAACTTCCGATAATGATCAGATCTGTCTTGAGCTTTTTTGCACTCTCGATAATCGAGTCGCTTGGGTAGCCGTCCTCAACAACGGTATTGACAGTAATACCTACCGCGCCGGCGATGTCTTTGGCGCTGTCAATAATCTTTGAGGCTTCCTGCCTAAGACTCTGCCTTATGGAATCATTTTTGACAAAGCCGATCATCTCTTCATAACGAGGAATAACATATAAAACGGTTACACTGCCGCCATCTGCTTTGGCAAGGGCGCAGGCCCGGTCCAGCGCTTTTTTACTGAACTGAGAGCCGTCGAATGGTACAAGCACTGATCCATACGTACCCGTGCAAACGGTGCAGGGTTTCTTCACTACCAGCACATCGCAGGGTGCGCCTGCAATGACAGCTGAAGTGACACTCCCCATCAGAAGCCTTTTTATGCCTTTTCTGCCATGCGTGCCTATTGCAATAAGGTCCGACCCCTTTGAGCCGGCAATCTCCACAATGGTTTCGTGCGGCTCGCCCTCGCAAATGATCGACTCAAGATTTATGCCGAGGGATGCGGAAATCTCTTCTTTAGCCTGACAGCAAACGTGCTTGCCGAAAATCATCCGTTTTTCGAGTTGTTCCGGAATGGCCCCGAATTCTTCCTCGTCGAAGAAAACGGCATGGACCAATACTGCGCTTCCGCCATGCTTTTTTATCCAGTTGGAGGCTTCCAGCAGCGCTGCCTTGCTGTACTCCGAGCCGTCAAAAGCCACAACTATTTTCTGATACATTAATGAGCGCCTCCACCTTTGCGGAATATCAATCCTACGCCAAAACCTGCTGCAAGAGCGGCTACAATGGAAATGGTGCCGTATAAAGCGGCGCTGTTCTTCGCCATTTCCGCAAAGGACTTGACCACACCCACCTGCTCCACAAACACCTTTGTTTCAGCCATTTCGACCACTTTCTTGTCTTTAACAGCATATATCGTCACAATATAATCCCCGGGAGGCGCCTGGTACGGCCATTGGCTCAGAACATAGTAATTCTGTTCCCCGCCATTCGTATTGAGCGAAATATCACCCGATGTCTCGGCATAAAGATTAGAGGATTCCTTGAACTTTACAAACTCACCGTACCATTTTGTCTTTTCAGCCTCGCTCGAAACCGGCTGTATCTCGGCTTTTTTACCCACTGACTCCAACCCGATCGCGTATTTGTCCATTTCTTCAGGGCTCAGGATATCGCTGATCTTCCTTGTAGAGTGCAATGAATACAACAACGGTACTTGTTCGAATCTCAGCTCGCCGACATTCATCCACAACAGCCCGGCTACTTTACCCTTCTGCCTGAGCGCCTGGTGGCCATCAGGAGATGCTATTTTGATAATCAGGTCAGTTCCGGGGTCTGATACGCCCCTCATACTCACCGTGCTGCCGTGGTAAAAGAAATCAATTTTTATGTGGTCGTGGTTGGCCTTTATCGTCAGCGCGGCAAGCGCAGTCCCATTCACGAATAAAAGGAAAGACGCACATACCAGCATCACAAGGACCATCGCCCGGATTGCTGTTGTCTTTTTTCTGTCTTCTGTCATATTAGTGTCCTCCTGACTGACCCAGCAGCAGTGCCGGTGGTAGTGTCAGCTCAAAAATAATTTTTACTGTAACAGCCAAGACAATCACTGCAAGAATGACCTTGAGCTGCTCTCCCTTTAATTTCCTGCCGAATACAGCCCCTACCTGGGCACCGACAGTGGAGCCGAGCAGCAAGAGGACGGCAAGAATAAAGTCAACTGAATGGTTTGTGGTGGCCTGCAAAAATGTGACTTCAATACAATTGAAAAGGATCTGGAAAAGGCTCGTTCCGACAACAACATGCATAGGCATTCTCAGAATGTAAACCATTACCGGGACCATCAGAAATCCCCCTCCGACACCCATGACCGCGGCGAGAACACCAACAAATCCTCCGAAAATAATGGGTATCAGCGCAGAGTGCGTGACACCTGACTTTTCAAAGTGGGTCTGCATAGGCAGCGAACTGAGAAATCTTCCTGCCGCCGATTGCCGTTCCTCTTTAACTTCCTGCGTTTTATTCTTTCTCATGCTCGAAACGCTCTCGATAAACATATAGGTGCCGACAATACCCAGCATAAGCACGTAAGTCATTTTAATAACGAAATCAGCGTTGCCCATCGCTTTAAGCACCTTGATTCCCTGAACACCGAGAAGCCCGCCGACAAACCCTCCTGCCAACAGGTAGAGCCCCATTTTGAAATCGACATTACCGACCTTCCAGTGAGCGTAAGTTCCAGAAGTTGACGCTGCTACTATCTGGTTTGAATCCGTCGCTGCTGCAACAGTTGATGGTATGCCGAACATTATCAGGAGCGGCGTCATGAGAAACCCGCCGCCGACGCCAAAAAGCCCGGACAGCAGTCCTACGGCAAGTCCCAGTCCGACAGGGACCAAGACATTAATACTTGTTAATGCTACCGGCAAATACAAATACATTGATAAGACCTCCTCACTAAAATTTATTAAGCTGCATGATTGTTTTTAGCCATGGTTACAATAG
The DNA here is from genome assembly GCA_015233655.1 of Nitrospirota bacterium. Taxonomy (GTDB): domain Bacteria; phylum Nitrospirota; class Thermodesulfovibrionia; order Thermodesulfovibrionales; family Dissulfurispiraceae; genus JADFXI01. The sequence goes on from JADFXI010000022.1 coordinate 11,109, forward strand.
GCCGCGAAGCAGTTTTGACCAGCCTGTTTAAATCCTTTACCGTGATGCGGTTGTCTTTTGTGATGCTGGGGCTCAAGAGCACCATCTCGATGTTAGAGTTCTGTCTGAGCAGGTTTTTTATGGCTGAAACAGCATCACCTGCTGCCATGCTTATGTCTACGTGAATACCCGCCTGCCTGCACTTCGCCACAAGCATATTAAGCTGCGCCTCATAGCTCTCGTTTCTCCTCTCATAATCCTCCTTTATCATTTCCCTTGCCGTTTTATGCTCATTTGCTTCAGCAAAAGTAACTACCGACATCATGTCCCCGAATTTCTCCATGACTTTTCTCTTATAAATCATGAGCAGGGAAATTGAGTTGTTCATAACTTTTGCAAGGTCAGCCGCATACGAAAGCCCTTCCTCAAAGTCCTCGTCATGGAATGTCACAAACAAAAGCTCTCTTACCTTCATTACGTACCCCCAAAAGCCTGAATTAAAGTTATATATGCACGAGCAGTGCCAACGGATAACCCTTTGATTATATGGGGTCTTTTAATTCAGCATTAGCCCTTATTTGTTTCAGATTTAAACAGCAGTGAACGATTGCGCTATATCAGGAGGCAGGTCTAACCCGACGATAATGCTCTAATTCTAGAAACCATACCAAAGATGTATTGTATTGACAATCATGAGGCCGCTAATTAAGATAGACGAATCCGGACAAGTGTATAGTCTGCCGGATAAGTTTAGATAAGCGGGGGAGACATGTTGATCGACCAAGAGGCCAAGATATATAAAACATATGTAGTCACCATATGTTTTGTCGTGGCCTTATCGCTGTCCGGTGTTTTTCTCGGCATGACGATCAGAACACGGAGTCTGATCATAGAGGAATTGGTAGCCCATTCCAGGGCGTATTTCGAGACTATTGTAGCAACGAGATTATGGAATGCGTCTTATGGCGGGGTCTATGTTGAAAAGAAACCGGGGGTCCAATCGAATCCGTTCTATCCTAATCCTGACTTGCAAACCAAGGATGGCAGAACATTCACAATCAGGAACCCGGCAATGATGACGCGGGAAGTGGCCGGATTTATCGGCAAGGAGAAAGATTTTTCATTCCACATCACAAGCAAGAAACTTATTAACCCGAACAACACCCCTGACAGTTTCGAGCTAAAGGCCCTTGACCTATTTGAAAGAGGCCGGAAAGAAGTATATGAAATAGATACCATGAACAACAAAAAGTATTTCAGGTTCATGGGACCGTTGCATATAAAGAAAGATTGCCTGACATGCCATGCTGAAATGGGATATAAAGAAGGTGACGTCAGAGGCGGCATAAGCGTCACTTACAACATTGATGAAGTCATCAACAAACTCTATACTAACGGGATCTTCATCACCACATCTGCAATAGCAACCATAGTTTTATTATTGTCGGTTCTATGGCTTTTGACCAAGCGCCTCATGCTGAAAATATCCGATACGAGAAAAGAACTGGAAGTGATGGCTATTACCGACACTCTGACGGAAACATACAACAGGCGATACCTGATGGAGAGGTTTGAAGAGGAATTCGACAGGGCAAAAAGGCTGCAAAAAGGACTTGCATGCATGTTGCTGGACGTTGACAGATTCAAGTCAATTAACGACAAACATGGCCACCAGATTGGAGATGAAGTCTTAAGAGAAATTGCTGATTCTATAAAGAGAAGCGTGCGCAAATATGACATAGTAGCGAGATACGGCGGGGAGGAATTTATGGTGGTCTCTCCTGAAACTGGCCTTGATAGTGCGATGTTGCTCGCAGAAAGAATTCGCAGCGAGATAAAATCGATCACAATTAAGGAAATAAAAGTTACATCGAGCATAGGGGTGACCACATTCCGCACCTCTGATGAGAATATCGATGACATAATCAGGCGGGCCGACGAAAATCTTTATGCCGCAAAGTCCGCCGGCAGGGACTGCTGCAGAAGCAGTTAGGTCGGGATTTAACGGTAGTTCAGTATATTGTTTATTATCCGGAGTTGGGAATCGGCATTTGAGCTGACCATCTGAATCGATGATTCGGGGATGCTCTTCCAGGCCTGGTTCGTAGGCTTGTATATAAACGACTGAGTTGGTATCCTGTATTTGACTACAATAGGCTCCACGTCCTGCCCGACATAAATCATACCTTTCGGAACAATTCCGTATCTTGCGAATTCAAGTTTATATTTCCAGAGAAGTCCGCCATCCTGAAAAATTGAGACAAGGACCGAATATTCTTTTTTCAGCTCTCTTTCGGGTTCGGTCAACCGCGCGTCATCAAGGGTCCGCACTTCATCATTCAAATGCTGCAACGCCTTCCCGAAAGCCTGATAATCCTCGCCCGATGCCAGCAGACTCCTGACGGTCTCGGCAGTATGGTTCACTCCCTTGAATTTCCCCTGGTCCAGACCCGGCGCAGAAGATAAGCAAGAGGTGTACATAAGGGCCTGCACCAGAAATAAAATGCCTATAGCATACCGTTTCATTATTCCATCTATCCTTGAGCTAGTCATTGACCTCAGGAAGTTGCTCCTCTTTGAGTATCCTCCAGAGGCTGGTCCTGGATATGCCGAGGAGATCGGCGGCCTTTGATTTGTTCCCGCCTGACATTTCAACAATCTTTTCCGCATACTCCCTGTTTAACTCATCGATGGTCTTGATTCTGCCCGGCTCCATGGTCTCGATCTGGAACATGGTAAGGCTCTGCGGCAGGCTCTCAGGGACGATGACCTGGCCCTTCTCAAGAATGATCGCCCGCTCGATTATATTTTCCAGCTCCCGCACGTTACCGGGGTAGCTGTAATGCATGAGGATTTCGAGGGCCTCCTTTGAGAACCCCTTAATCTTTTTGCCTGCTTTAGGCAGGTGCTTCTGAAGGAAGAAATCGCAGAGCGGTCCGATATCTTCGCGACGGTCTCTCAGGGCCGGAATAAATATCTCCATAACATTAAGACGGTAATAAAGATCATTCCTGAAACTTCCCTCCGCAATAAGCCTGCCGACCTGACGGTTTGTAGAAGCAATAAAACGCACATTTACCCTGACGGGCCGTATGCCGCCTACCCTGTAAAATTCGCCGTCCTCGATGACTTTCAGGAGCTTTGCCTGAAGGTTTGTCGCCATCTCAGCTATTTCATCGAGAAAAAGAGTGCCTGTATCCGCAATCTCGATTAGTCCCTGCTTCGACTTTACAGCGCCTGTAAACGAGCCCTTTTCATAGCCGAAGAGTTCGCTGGCAAGAAGTTCTTCTGTCAATGTGGCACAGTTAAGAGATAGAAACGGCATATTCTGCCGCCTGCTGGTAAAGTGAATGATCTTGGCAAGAAGACTCTTCCCAACGCCGCTCTCGCCGGTAAGAAGCACATTACAGTCGGAATCTTTAATGTTCTCTATTGTCTCCAGTATACGCCGCATACTCTCGCTCCTGGCGATAATGGAAATAGCCTTATTCATACCGAAGTAAGCCTTTAAAGCGACATTTTCTTTCCTCAACAATTTCCTTTCATGAATGTTCTTCACTTTAAGGATGAGTTCATCGAGGTCAAACGGCTTGGTAATATATTCGTACGCGCCTTTTTTCATTGCCTCTACAGCAGAACCGATGCTCCCGAAGCCGGTGATGACAAGCACCTCGATCTGGTAGTTTATTTCCTTGGCTTTTTCGAGCAGTTCTATACCGCTCATTTCGGGCATTTTGATGTCGGTTATCAGGACATCGTAACGCCCGACTTCGAGTTCGCCGAGCGCCTCACGCCCGTTCTTCGTGCCTACGACATCATATCCCTCTTTCTTGAGAGCATAGACGAGGTGCTTCAACGTAATTTCTTCATCCTCGGCTATCAGAATTTTAAAGTTCATCGTCGGTATTCCCTCTCAAAGTTACAGGCAGCGTAATAAAAAAAGTGGTCCCCTTCCCTTTTGCACTCTCTACCCGTATTTCTCCGTCGTGTTTCTTTATTATATTAAAAACTATGGCAAGGCCGAGCCCGGTCCCTTTGTCCTTGGTACTGTAGAAAGGCTCAAAGATCTTGTCAATGTTGTCTGCAGGTATTCCGGAGCCGCTATCAGATACGGTAATAATGATTTTGTCGCCCTCCCTCGATATCCTGGTCCTCATGGACCGTTGGGCCGCACTCTGCATGGCGTCCGCCGCATTAGCAAAGAGGTTGATGAATACGCGCTCCAACTGCTCCGGATCGGCTTCTATAACAGTGACGCCCGGCCCGACATCGAGGGTAAAATCCATGTCGCCGGACCCTCCTCCAGTGCTCACCAGTTTATATGCGCCCATTATAACTTCCCTGAGGTCCACTTCCCTGACGCGGAGGTCCTTGCCGCGAGCAAACTCAAGCAGGTCGCCGACAATCCGCTTCACCCGTATTGTCTGTCCGATAATATCATGCATCGTTTCAAGGACTATCGGTGAACAGCTATGACTCGCTTCTTTCTCCAGGATCTGTGCAGATATATAAATATTGTTCAAAGGATTTGCCAGTTCGTGTGCAACGCCCGATGCCAGTGTGCCGATGGCCGCCAGCTTTCTGCTCTGCAGGAGTTCTTCATTCTTCCTCCTCAACTCTTCTTCACGCTGGGCCAACTGTGTTTCCATTACATTAAATTCTTTGATAAGCACTCCGACCTCGTCATCACCCCATTTGGAATTCTCAGGGAAATCGACCGCGGCAAAATGTCCCTTCCCCGTCCTTTCGACGCAGGCGGCAAGCAGTTTCAATCGACTCGCCATATTTCTGCTGATAAAAAACAGCGTTCCGATTCCGCTGATAAAGAACAGCGGAAAGACCACCAGAATAGCGATTTGAGAAATACTTATGACATGCTCCACGTTGCCGCGGGCGTACCTGTCCATCTCCGTAGTATAGCCCATTATATCTTCGCCGTTCTTTCTCAGGTTCCGGATTTCCGAATCCAGTGCATTAAGCCCTTCTATCAACTCTACGGGAGTTCGCTGAGAGGCGCTTTCCAGGAATTCCGCCGCCTGGAGCGGGTGCTCACGAAAAGTCAGCTGGATTAAGGGGTCAATACTCCTGTATTGACTCCTGCTCTTGACGGCATCTCCAAATTGTTCAGACAACGCGGCAACTGATGTTTCTATCTTGTTAAACCGCTGTCTATACTCTCGAAGACTGTCTCTCAACTGAAGGAGATGCAGCAAACCGCCTGCCCTGCCTGCTGATATGTAGTTGCCCAGTATGGCATTCATCTCATCGACGTCCCGGTATACAGCTCCTGCATCCTCCGCTGCCTTGGAAGGATACAGAAAAAAATTCTTTTCGTGCCTTCTCAACTGCAAGGACTGACTTCTCATAGTGTCCGCGATTTCCAGATTGCGTATTTCTTTCCTGATATCGATGAAATTTATATATTCGATAGCTGTCAGAAGGGCTATGATGAATGAACTGATAAAAAAACTGAGGGCTATTTTCTTCTGTAAAGACATAGTAATAAGTAAACACTTACAGAGGACAAAAAGTAAAGAGAGGGTATTACAACCTGGCTACCAAGACCGGGCAGGGAGCATGACCGATTACTTTTTCTGCTACGCTGCCTATTAGGAGACGCTTCAACCCCGTCCTGCCGTGAGAACCCATAATCATCATATCGATCTTATTGTCGCCCGCAAGGCTGACAATTGACTCAAAGGCCTCGCCTTCCTTAACAAAAGCATCGACCTTTATTCCGGCTGCTTCAGCAAGCTGCTTAACCTCTCCAACATACCGGCGGGCATTATCGAACATTTTTTCGGCAGCATCCGGCGCCTCTGCAATAAACTCCGCCGGCACATCAACGACCGAGACGACACTGAGCGCAGAGCCGTAGGCACGCGCAAAATCCAGCGCTTTGAGAGTGGCGGCATCACTGTAACGGGAGCCGTCCGTAGCAATAAGTATCCGCTCCCATCCCATGGATGTGCCATTAGGTACGACAAGAACGTCAATGGGGCTGTAGCCGATGACCCTGGAAGTAACATTTCCGATAAACCGTCCGTCAATTTCGTGCTGACCTGTCCTCCCCATAATTATGAGGTCACAATTCTCAGCTTCGGCAAGGTCTATAATCCGCTCGTAAGGCTCGCCTTCTTCACAGACAGTTCTTATGAGGGCGCCTGAACTCTTCGCAATTGATATGGCCTCGGCAAGGGCTTTTTCGCAAGGCTGTCTGATAATGTCCTGAATATTTCTGATGGATATAAGTTCAAGGTCCCCCTCATACGGGGGGACCACTGAACAGACAATTATCCAGCACTTCTCAAGGGCTGCGATCCTGAAGGACTCCTTCAGGGCATGCATCGACGGCTTAGAACCATCTATGGCAACGAGCAGCTTCCTGTATTTGCCCATTACTATCTGGAAGTCGCCAAAACTGTCTCTGTTTCTGTCGCCTGGTCCGCCTTCCGTCCCTGCCACATTGCACGAAGTACTATAAAAGCGCCGAGAAGCAGCGCAAAAGCCATTATTGCAAAGCTGGTGCTCTTAAGCATCTTGACCGTAGTGGCGCTCAATGTATGTATCAGGCCCAGCTGAGAGAGGTAAACAGGCACCATAATTCCGCGGCTGAACAGAACGATCACCATTATGAGTCCCATAACCACTTTAATCATAAAAGGTTTGACATAGGTAGTCCCGATCGCGCCGAGCTGAATTCCAAAAAGAGAGCCGGCGAGGATGATCATGGCAAGCCGAATGTCTACGAGTCCGTGCATCGCGTACTTGAACGATCCGCCGAGACCCATTACAAAAGCGATGACCAGCTCGGTCGCGGAAGCCATCAAACTCGGAGCGCCGAGAACATAAATCATCGAAGGAACACCTATGAAGCCGCCGACAGCGATAGTTGCCGCGAGCATGCCTGTGGCAAAACCGAGAGGGATCGTAAAGAGAACGGAAACCCTGGCGTTCAACGCCTTAAAATAGACCATTGTTCCGGGAATATTTATCGACTGCACCCATTTGGCAAGTTTTGTTGTATTCTCCACTTCATCATTTTTGTTTCCGGATTTGTATGTTTTCCATGCGTCTGCCAATACAAAGCCGCCTACAACTGCAAGAATGATGACAAATGCCACGCTTACATATAGATTTGAACCTGCATCACCGAAAGACTTTTTTATGCTCTCCTGAATGCTCGCGCCGTAAAGTACTCCGGCCTCAGCAGAAATGCCGAGAACAATGCCCAACTTAACGTCAACCTGGCCATACTTCGCGCGTTTCAAAGAGCCGACCAGCGCTTTAGGGAATTTGTGGCACATATTGCTTGCCACCGCGACAAGCGCCGGCACTCCCAGGCTCATCATTCCGGGAGTGAGGACAAAAGCCCCTCCCGAACCTATAAAGCCGCTTACGAGACCGCCGACAAAGCCGACCAGAAACAGATAAATTAAATTGGCGCTGTCGAGATTTATAAAGTTCGCAGCCTGACTGACAATATCATGCATGTTATTTAACCTCCCTGTGTTTTTTTGCGGCCTCGACACCCAGCACCGTCCAGAAATTTCCTGTAAAAGAACCATGCACAAAAGAAAAAACAAAGGCCGCAATTATAGGTAAAAAAGCATACAACCCGCCGCGGCTGAAGTAATCATTCACGACACCTTGCTGAGTCAATAACAGAACATAAAGCGCTACAGATACAACTCCAGCCACCAGCAGCTTCAAATAAGGTTTCTTCTTGGTACTTCCATGTGTACTTCCCATCATAGTCCTCCTCATAATTAGTAAGCGCCAAAGGGCGCGTTGTATATCTTCTTTATACCGGGTCGGTCACTACGACCAGGGGGCATTTGAGGTTTTGCCAGGCCTCCGAAAGCATTTTGCCTTTGCCTGTGCAATCGACATCCAGACTATCCGCAGACTCGGTCACTGCAAAAATAATATCTTTCTTGTTATTCGTGTAATCTATGATCTCCTTCTTCAGGCAGCCCTTCTTGTGCATCAGCCGGTAATTCACTCCCTCAGACCGGAGTTCTGCGAGGCATTCCTCAAGAAGAGGGTCGGACGACTCTGCAGGGGATATATAAATGATGTCCAGCCGAGCGCCTGTCCTCTTGCATGTGTTAACTGCATACCTGAATGTCTTTTTGTCCATCTGCTCACGTCTTATGGCGAGCAGCACTCCGCGCTCTTCCTTGAGGACTTCCCGCGCGGAATCTGCATCACCCTCTTCCGCGAATGATGCAGCCATCATCGCCGTCTCGATGCTTTTCATCGTCCTTCTCAGTTTCCCCATACTGCTCTTCTTGCTCATTGTCCTAATCCTTTTAGCTATTCTGCCCTTAATTCAGTTCTGTTCTGCGGCTTCTGGCGTGTGCTCAGGTCCGGCCTCGACGTCTTTCTTGGTCCGCTTTCCTTCAGTATTTGCCTTGCTGTCTCGAACTCCCCTTCCTCGGCAAAAGCCGCGGCCATCATTGATGTCTCAAATCTTTCCAGTAGTCTTTTCATGGAGTGCCTCCTTTTCGTATTTGATACCTATCCTATATCACGTTCCGTGCCAGTCCTGTGCATGGCGATATCTCCTTGTTTTTACTAGATTAAACCAGCTTTCACCGAAGACCTGAATTGTTCTTAATTGTTGCACTGTGCAACGTACCTTCTTTATATTGCAATATTCATATTGTTTTTTAAGCCTATTCAGAGTTGATGCAAAATATAGCTATGGGTTGCATTGTGCAACGTGGAATGCACCCTGCCTTTATCTTGAACCAAACAGTTGTGTATACTATCGCCAGTACTTTCGACCCTCATTTTTTTGATTGAAATAGGGTTGAACTTCATGCGTGGAGAGTGTTATAGATGGCGAGGAGCATTACAGGCGAAGATGAAAAAAAGATCGCTATTATGCGGTCCGTCTCTTTTTTCAGCACCTTATCGGATGAAGAACTTATTGTTATCCTCGACAACAGCAAATGGCTGAAGTGCAGCCCGGGAGATATAGTAGTCAGAGAAGGGGATACGGAACATTCATTCTTCATAATACTTAAGGGCTCTGTAAGCATTCAGAAGAGAATGGGCGGGGCCAGCATGAAGAAACCGATAAGCAAATTGAAGATAGGACAGTGCTTCGGAGAGATGTCGGTCATCACAGGTCAGCCTCGGACGGCCGACGCTGTCGCGGCAGAAGAAACTTTCGTCCTTAAAGTCGATGCCGATACTCTGAATAAAGATACCGAATCATTTGAATACCGCTCAATGCAATTTAAATTCTACAAAATCTTCGCCGAAATCCTTGCCCGCAGACTTGCCATGACCAACATGCTGGTAGTAAAACCTGCGTGACGGTTAGTATATCAGGTGGAGGCAGAGCGTGAAGTTTTTTAAAAAAAGTAACGACGACGATCAAATTCACGATGCTGCCCTAGATAGTCTGCATGAGACTATCGTCGCTGCGCAAATGCCCCCGCAAGTCGGGAAAATCGCCCTTCAGGAACTTGAGCTGCTCGCCAGGATATCGCCATCCTCAACGGAATACACCATCGGCTTCTCATATATTGAGTATCTGGCTGGGTTGCCCTGGAACAAGAAAACCGAAGACAGAATGGACATGGTCCACGCGTCGGCGATATTGGACAAAAACCATTTCGGCCTTACCGCAGTTAAAGAGAGGATCCTCGAGCATCTTGCTGTAAAGTCGCTTATCATGAACAGAAGACCCCGCATACTGATAATCGATGACGAGGAAGTTGCGCGCAAGAACCTTTCGCACATCCTCGGTAATGATAATTATGAATTAGTTATCGCTGAAGACGGCAGCGATGCCCTTGCAAAGATCGATGGCCCTGCCTTCGATGTAGTCATTACCGACTTGAAGATGCCTGGCCGCAGCGGGATGGAAGTGCTTGAGCACCTGGCGCTTTGCCGGCCTGAGACCAGAGTAATTATGTTGACCGGGTATGCTACCGTTCCTTCGGCGGTCGAAGCTATGAAAAAGGGTGCCTTTTCATACATAGCAAAGCCCTTCAAGCTTGAAGAAGTCCGAGGCACCGTTAAACAGGCCCTCGAAAGCACCTCCCGCATGCGTAACATCAGTGGTTCCGTACTCTGTTTTGCCGGTCCGCCAGGCACAGGGAAAACATCTATGGGAAGGTCGGTAGCCGACGCCCTTGGCAGGAAGTTTGCCAGAATATCCTTGGGCGGATTGAAGGACGAGGCTGAAATAAGAGGCCACCGTAGGACATACGCAGGCGCGAAACCAGGACGGATAATTGAGGAAATACGCAGAGCGGAATCGTCCAATCCAGTCATAATGCTCGACGAACTGGATAAAATAGGCCACGGTTTCAGGGGAGATCCATCATCGGCTTTGCTGGAAGTTCTTGACCCTGAGCAGAACCGCAGCTTTGCCGATCATTACCTGGATGCGCCCTTCGACCTGTCGGGAGTCATGTTTATTTTAACATCCAATACAGTAGACAACATTCCCCCGCCGCTCAGGGACCGCATGGAGGTGCTCGAATTCGGCGGTTATACGCGGGAAGAAAAGATAAACATAGCCACCCTCTTCATTATCCCGAAACAGATCGCAGCGAAAGGCATTGAATGCGCCCGCCCTGTTTTAACCGAAGACGCAATCATTAATATTATAGATAGTTATACCCGTGAGGCCGGAACGCGCAACCTTGAAAGAGAGATCGCGACCGTATGCAGAAAAATAGCGAAGGAAATAGTGCAGTGCAGGGAAGGCGGAGGGAACACGCCTGCTGGAATCACAGTTTCATCGGAAGATATTCCGCGTTATCTTGGGGACAGCCGCTACCATTATGAGAGTGCCGGGGGGCCTGACAAAGTAGGCGTGGCTACAGGGCTCGTTCTCACCGAAGCCGGCGGCGACATCATCTTTGTAGAGGCGGCTTCAATGAAGGGGAAAAAAGAACTGATCATGACCGGTTCCCTTGGCGAGGTCATGAGAGAATCAGCAATGGCGGCCCTGGGCTTTATCAGAAGCAATGCAGACGCCTTCGGCATTGCCGATGATTTTTTCGAGTGCCATGGAATACATATACATGTGCCGTCGGGCGCGATTCAGAAAGACGGGCCTTCTGCAGGCATAACCATTGTGTCGGCACTTCTCTCGCTGCTGACACGACGACCGGTCAGACAGGAAGTGGCAATGACAGGCGAGATCACCCTTACAGGGAGAGTACTTCCTGTGCGCGGTATCAAAGAGAAAATCCTTGCGGCAAAAAGGGCCGATATAAAGGAAGTTATTCTGCCTCGGCGAAATGAAAAAGAGGTAATGAATCTGGATCGGCAAGTAAGGGAAGGAATTCTGATTCATACGGTCGACTCCGTTAATGATGTGATAGATCTGGTGCTCGCAAATAACACTTAGACCGCTGTTGCAGGATATTTTTATAGTGTTGCTTTTTGCAATGAGCGGACGTTAGACTAAACCGTGCAAGAGAGTTTCTCATACCGCCCGAGCATAAGGCAAAAAATCAACTTTGGATATTACACCATTGTCTTTATAATCATCGGACTGTCCCTCTTCACCTTCATGGAATTAAGTTTCATGGACAAGAAAATCATTGCCGGCGAAACTATTTCCGAATTCTTCAACACAACTCTCGAAATAAGGCGCTTCGAAAAAAACTTTTTCCTTTACAGGGAAGAATCCGACTATCTCGAAAATCTTAATTATGTGATCAGTGCGCAAAAGTCTCTCGAAGCAAATATGCCGGTATTTAATACCGTGGCCGAACCTGCGCAGACCGCCGCTTTGCTCGGAAAGCTCAGCCAATACGGAGAGCTTATGAGGCAATTCTCGGAGGCTGAGACCAAAAGAGCACCTCATAGCGCAGTCCTTGAAGAGAATATAAGAAAAGCGGGCAAGGAAATTGTGACCGAGGCCGAAGACATCTCAAAAACAGAACGCAGAAAACTCCAGGCGCAGTTGTACAATTCCCAGCGTATTTTGATATTTTCGATTCTTTCCCTCTCTTTGCTCGCCATTTTTATCGGACAAGTCTTGTCTCACATGGTGGACAGACCTCTTAAATCGCTTGAAGAGAGCATGGAGATAATTGCCGGCGGCCGCTTCGATACAATACAAATCGACTCAAAAGACCGCGAGATCGTCTCCCTTACCAATGCCTTCAACAAGATGCTTAAAGAGATTGAATTGAGGCAGCGCCACCTCTTGCAGACAGAGAAGCTCGCCTCTCTCGGCACCTTACTCTCAGGCGTGGCCCACGAGCTTAACAACCCCTTGTCCAATATTTCATCGTCCTGCCAGATTCTGACCGAGGAGATAGAGAGCGATGACATCGACTACAGGAAAGAACTTCTTTCACAGATTGACGGGCAGACCGACAGGGCCAGGAACATTGTAAAGTCCCTGCTGGAGTTTTCGAGGGACACCGATTTTAAAAATGAACCTCTATTTCTTAAATCGTTAATCGAAGAAACCATACTTTTCGTCAAAGGGCAGGTGCCGACAAAGGTTGCTATCTCCGTAGATGTGCCCGAAGACATAGTCATACACGCGGACAAACAGCGAATCCAGCAGGCCTTTCTGAATTTAATTAAAAACGCGCTCGAATCCATTGATGATGAAGGAGGGCTTTATATAAGGGCACAATACCGCTCTGCTGCCTGCGATTCAGGGGAGACTACGAGTGAGATATATAATTACCTAAAATACCGGGGCAAATGCTCCCTGTCGGAAGACACAATTGACATTGAGATCCGCGATACCGGCTCAGGAATTCCCACTGACATACTGCCGAAGATCTTCGACCCCTTTTTTACTACAAAGGACGTTGGCCAGGGCTCCGGACTCGGTCTGTCCATAGTACATGAAATTATTGAGGAGCACGACGGCTGCATAGCAGTCGATAGCCAGGCAGGCCGAGGGACCACTTTCATTGTCCGCCTGCCTGTACCTAAAAGAACAAATGGGCCAACAAGGAGCTATAGCAATGCCTGATAATGCAAAAATATTAATTATCGATGACGAAAAGATCGCCCTGAAAAACCTCGAACATGTGATGAAAAAGGAAGGTTACGACACCACGAGCACTCAGAGCGGTCCAAACGCGCTCAAGCTGCTCGAAGAACAACGCTTTGACGTCGTACTCACCGATTTAAAGATGGAAAAAGTGGACGGCATGCAGATACTGAAAAGGTGCAGGGAACTCTATCCTGATACCGAGGTCATCATGATAACAGGCTACGCGACCCTGAAATCCGCTGTAGACACCATGAAATACGGGGCCTTCTACTACATCTCGAAGCCGTTCAAACTGGATGAGGTAAGGCAGGTTGTAAAAGAAGCCTTGGCTAAGGTGCATTTAAAAAAGGAAAACCTTCACCTGAGAGAACAAATTGAAACCTATCAGGGAAAGGTGAAGATCATTTCACAGGACGCCTCTATGCAAAGGCTGCTCGAAACCGCGCGACAGATAGCGCCAACGGACTGTAATGTGCTGATCAGCGGAGAGAGCGGCACGGGGAAGGAGCTTTTTGCAAAATACATACACTATAACAGCAATCGTTCGCAAGGCCCTTTTTCAGCCGTCAACTGCGGCGCTTTTACAGAGGAACTGCTCGCGAACGAACTTTTCGGTCACGAGAAAGGTGCCTTTACCGGCGCAGCGACCGACAAGAAAGGACTCATAGAGACCGCATCTCAGGGGACGCTTTTTTTGGATGAGATTGCCGAGATGCCGCCTTCCATGCAGGTCAAGCTGCTCAGGGTAATTCAGGAAAAAGAAGTATTACGGCTCGGCTCCACAGAGTCGGTGAAAGTGGATGTGAGATTCATAGCCGCTACAAACCGTGATATCAGCGACTCCATAAAAACCGGCGGCTTCAGACAGGACCTGTATTTCAGACTGAATGTCGTTTCGCTCTATATTCCGCCGCTAGCAGAGAGAAAGGAAGACATTCCTATACTGAGCTATTATTTTCTGAATAAATACTCAACCCTTATGAAAAAACCTGTGAAAGAAATAGAGCCGGAGGTCATTGCTCTTCTGATGAACTACGATTTCCCCGGAAATGTCAGAGAACTCGAAAACATCATCGAGCGCGGCGTGGCGCTTTCAGGCGGCCCGTCTATACAGATAGCCCAACTCCCCGAAGACCTGAGGGAATTAAGCATAAAGACTTTCAGAAAAAAACACGGCAAGATACCTTCTCTCGAAGATCAGGAAGTGACCTATATACAATGGGTGATGGGCGAGACCGGCGGCAACAAGACCCTGGCATCGCAGATACTCGGCATAGACAGGGTATCGCTCTGGAGAAAGCTGAAAAAATACGGCCTCGAAAAAGAAGAGGAAGAATAAAAACGCTGCGGCTTACCCCGACACCGCTTTGAGTATACCGTTCAGAATGTCCGCCGGGGTCGGAGGGCAGCCGCGTATATATACATCAACAGGTATTACCTTGCCGACGCCTCCGACAGACGCATAGCTCTCCCCGAAAATACCGCCGTTGCATCCGCAGTCTCCGACAGCTACCACAAGCTTGGGAGAAGGGGTTGCATTGTAAGTCCTCTTCAGGGCTATCTCCATGTTCCTTGTTACAGGTCCTGTGACAAGCAGCATATCGGCAAACCTGGGAGACGCCGTAAAGTGAATGCCGTATTTTTCGCAGTTATAAAAAGAGTTGTTCACAGCATGTATCTCCAGTTCGCATCCGTTGCATGACCCTGAATCAACCTGACGGATGGTCAAACTCCTGCTGAAATATTTACCTACCGCCTCTTCCTGTTTTGTCCCGGTCTCGATCACTTCATTTTCAGTGTGCGAAAGCGGTTCAGTGATAATGCCTGTACGGAAAATCTGACAAAGAATTCGTATCATAGATCATGTCCTCAAGTTATTATTAACATCAAACTGCTGTTCAAAAGCATATAAAATAGTACTGCGTCTCCTGTCAAAAACGCAAGAAACTCTGCAAATTAAACAAAACCGTTAGCACATTTGCTGCAAATGACACCATAGGAAGGCAAGTTATCTCTCTTCTCAAGTGTGAGCCCATAGACACTAAAAAGTAAGACTCCGTTAGAATACGATTATTTTACGATATCTTTTTTGAGAACTCTGATGAAGGCATCCGCAACTTCAGGATCGAATTGCTTCCCGCTGCATTTCTCTATCTCTGCGATAGACGCATCCTTGTCCATGGCTTTCCGGTAGGGACGGTCGCTGGTCATGGCATCAAAAGAGTCAGCAATCGCAACGATGCGGGCTATCAATGGGATGTCTTTCTCCTTCAAGTGTGCAGGATAACCTTTTCCGTCATACCGTTCATGGTGATATAGGACGGCGGGGATTTCATTCACGAGAAAATCAGACTCATACAAGATGTTTGCTCCTATACTGGGATGTTCCTCAATGCGTCGGCGCTCTTCTTCATTTAGAGGCCCTGGTTTGCGTAAAATCGTATCGGGCACGCCGATCTTGCCCACATCGTGTAATACCGCGCCCATTTCTATGCGTTTTAACTGTTCATCGCTTAATCCCATCTCCTTGGCTACAACAAGGCTGTAATGTACCACGCGGTCAGTATGTCCCTTTGTGTAAGGATCGCGGGCTTCAATGGCGGAAGCAAGGGCCTTGACCCCTCCTTCGTATGTCCTGGTCATTCTGAGCAGCATCTCTTTAAAGGCATGGGAAAGGTCTTCGAGTTCATCCCCTGTGGCCAGGTATGCCCGCATCATGGTCTCCACTGCCTCATGCTCATTTACAGCCTGATGCAAATGGCCCAGAGGCTTGAGCACAAGCAGCCAAACGCCTATATAAAGCGTTCCGAGGACGATGGAGACAAAAACGATTCCGGCACCGACAAGAAAAATCTTGACCCTCTTAATGGCCTTGGCTGTCTCATCCATCGGAATGGCAATGCTGAGTCCTCCCCGGATATCACCCACCTTGTATCCTTGGTCCGAATGGCATTTAAGGCATCCTTGCTCCGTACGAAGTGGTATGATGCGGTGATACATAAGAGCGCCGTTTTCCGTTGCTATCTGTGATATCCCGTCCTTGCTCTTATCAAACCCTTTCTTATCGAAGTCAAGCAGGGCCGCTCTTTCAAAGTCGGACGGTGAGTTTTCGGGGTTAACGAGTTGCAGGCTGGTCAGGTGAAGCCGGTAATGTTTTGAGCTTTGGGAGTATTCGGACAGTTCGCGCGTTATCATGGCGGGATTTCTGAATACATAGACTTTACCGGCGGCGTCCCTGATGTCAAACCGGGATAAAAGCGGATGGGCCCTGGTGCCGGCCCGTTTTTCTATATACAGGCCGCCTTGATCAGCTATCCACTGCCTGGTAAGTACTATCTGTTGCAGCAGTGCTCTAGCTTGAGCGTCCACCTGGACAATAAGGTTTTCTTTCGATAGACGGAAGAGCCAGATAAACATCATGCTTAAGCTGATAGCTACGATGCATCCCAGCATAAGAATAAATTTGGCTCTAAGATTGAACCTGAAATTCAATCTTGCTGTAAAGCTGCTGCCAATGATACTCATATGACTTCTGTATGCCTCCGGAAGCTTCAACGCATTTTATTACTTTATCGGCAAAAAAGCAAACGTCAATAAGGGCGAGTTTATTTTGGATCTGAGGTGACAGACGTTAGAGGTCGTGTCCTGAATAAGATTGATTAAAACTCTTATTGCAAAGAGGAAAGTCAGGGACGATATTGCCCTGTATCGCCTGTTCAAGTCCTATCCAGTTGACGCTGGAAGGGTCTCTGACCATACATCTGTTGATCTCGGCCCCGGGTCCGGCCTGAATCCAGTAAATTATCTCTCCGCGCCATCCCTCTACAGCAGCAAAGCCGGCCGTATCAGACGGCGGCAAAACTGCATCGACATTTATAGGGCCGTGAGGAAGTCCCTGGACGATCGCGCGTATGAGACGAATAGACTCCCTTATCTCCTCAACCCTCACCCACACGCGGGCATGAACGTCACCGGATATTAGGACAGGCACATTCACGCCTAACCTGTCATACGGCGGAAAGGGATTCTGCAATCTGCAATCCAGATTCATGCCGCTCGCCCGCGCAACAATACCGACGCAGCAAAGTTCCCGCGCCTTTTCGGGTGAAAGCAAGCCGGTGTCACGCACCCTGTCTTCGAGAGAAGGGTTTTGGTCATAAATAACAATAAGCCGCTCGAACTCTCTGGTAATCATATCCATCTCTTCCACAATATCTTTCTTCCCGTCACCAGAAAGATCTGCCGTTACCCCTCCGGGTACAACCCTGTCCATAATAAACCTATGGCCAAAAAGTTTATAGTTGGTGCGCAGCATAAGCTCTCTCAGACGCGAAAGCTGGTAGAGCATAAAAGCGAAGGCCGCGTCATTGCAGATGGCCCCTATATCACCCAGATGGTTCGCAATCCGTTCGCGCTCCAGGAAAAGGGCCCTGAGCCAATGCGCCCGTTCAGGGACAAGGCAGCCTGTCATTGATTCCACCGCTATTGAATACGCAATGCTGTGTGCCACAGTAGTATCGCCGGATACCCGGCCAGCCAGTTTTACACCGTCAAGAAATGAAAAAGTCTCGAACTTCTTTTCTATCCCTTTGTGTACATAGCCGAGTCTTTCTTCAAGATTCAGTACCATCTCGCCGACAGCCTGAAAACGGAAATGCCCCGGTTCGATAATCCCGGCATGGACAGGCCCTACCGGTATCTCATACACCCCTTCGCCCTCGGCTTTGGACCATTGGTAATCACCTTTCATCCTGGGAAGAGATTGACGGGCATCGAATGATTTTCTGAGTGGAAAGGCATTCTGGGGCCAGTCCTCGAACTTTATCCAGGGCCGCAAGTCCGGATGTCCGGCAGGGACAGCGCCCATAAGGCTGTGTATCTGACGTTCAAACCTGTATGCAGGCAAATACTTTTTAGTGAGGCTCGGAAAAGAAGGGTCGTCCAACGGCAGTTCGGATCGGACGATCAGGTATTCACTGCCCCAGCGGAAGCAGGCAAAAACAGCCAGCCCTCCTCCGAAAGCGGTTTCATCGGTGGCCCATTCAGCTGCAAGCAGGGCGTAGGCCTTCTTCAACGCCTTCGCAGCGCGTCCGAATTTGTCCCGTGGAACAGTGCATGAGATAACGGAATGAGGATACTGCCTGGTATCGAATTGGACATCGGTCCCCAACAACGCTGTCAAAGCATCGACCAAGCTGCTCATTTCAGCAACTCCACAGTAGTATGAAACCATTTATTAAGAAAATCGGGCAGATAGATACCTATAGTCAGTACGAGGGCCATGTGAAGCAATACCGGCAGATGCGCTATTTTCATAGGGCGCTGGTACGACGGGACCTCCCCCGAGACCATAGGCTGGACCATCCTGAAAAGGGCCGCAAAGGCCACGCCGAGGCCCAAAAGGAGAAAGGGCGTAAGCAAGGGCGCATCTTTTATCGTTGCAGTGAGAATAAGAAACTCACTCGTAAAAATGCCGAAGGGCGGCATGCCTGCTATGGCCATGACCCCGAACATTAATCCCCATCCGACGAGGGGGTTCCCCTTGAAAAGGCCCCTTATCTTGTCCATCTCCTGCGACCGGTGCATCTGCGAAGCATGCCCTACGGTAAAGAAAATCGCCGACTTCGCCAGGCTGTGAACAAGCATGTGAAGTAGCGCTCCGAAGGTCGCAACAGGGCCGCCAAGGCCGAATGCGAACGTGGCTATCCCCATATGTTCGATAGATGAGTACGAAAACATTCGTTTTATGTCTTTCTGCCGCAGTAGGGAAAAAGCGGCCACGATTATTGAGACGAGTCCGAATCCCATCATGATGTATCCGGCATGGTGCGTGTGAGTAGAGCCGTCAACAAGTGCTTTGCATCTCACAAGGGCATACAGAGCTATATTAAGCAATAGACCCGAGAGCACTGCGGAAATGGGTGTCGGGCCTTCGCTGTGAGCATCAGGAAGCCAGTTGTGAAGCGGAACGAGCCCGACCTTGGTGCCGTAACCGACCATGAGGAAGACAAAGGCGAGAGACAATACCGTGGGTTCAAGCCTGCCGCTTACCTGGTTCAGGTTCGTCCAGAGCAGGGCCTCTCCACCCTCGCCGAGGA
>JADFXI010000230.1 GCA_015233655.1 Nitrospirota bacterium
GTATGATACCCCTGTAATACATCTGTTAATAAATGTAAAACGGCCACTACAGAAACTAAAGGGGTACTGACAGGCAATAGTCTTTCATAGGAGGATTGTTCAATGGGTCGCTTAAACGACATGACGATCAAAATAAAAATAGTCATCGGCTTTTTGTTCTGTATGGCCTGCGGCGGCATTGTGATTCCAACTGCCTCATTCGCAATTCTCGGCAAAGATACCGTTTTGAAAATATTTGACCTGCTGTATCCGCATCTTGCCACTCTGGCAGTTGTCGTTGTCTTGGGCCTCAGTGCCGGCGTCGCTGTAATCTATTGGCTAGTCAAGGTTATTGTTTTGAATCGGCTCTATCTGATAATGCAAGCGGTGGGACAGGTTTCGTCAGGGAATCTCGATGTCACGGTCCTGATAGATAGCGGGGATGAAATAGGGATTTTATCGAAAGATATAAACAAAATGATCCTTTCAGTCAGCGGTACAATTGATGACATACTGGAGTCTGCTTCAGTTCTGATGTCTACAGTAGATATCCTGAAGACGAGGGCTGAGAAAACCGCTTTGGGAGCACAGGACCAGTCTATACAGGCAGCCCAGATAGCTACTGCCGCTGAAGAAATGAGCCAAACCATCAGCAGCATAGCTAAGAATACATCCGCGGCATCAGAAACATCGACAGAGGCCATGCAAACAGCTGACACAGGCAAAGAAGTGGCGGAGGTAGCGGTCCAGACAACCAGCAGAGTGCACTCATCAACGGTTGAATTATCTTCTATGGTGGAAAAGCTTAATAACAGATCAACCGAAATTGGTGAAATTATCACTGTAATTAAAGGCATAGCTGACCAGACAAATCTCCTTGCGCTCAACGCAGCGATTGAGGCTGCGAGGGCCGGAGAGGGCGGCAGGGGGTTTGCAGTCGTCGCCGATGAAGTGCGAAAGCTGGCTGAAAGGACAATAACAGCAACCACGGAAATTTCGGAGAAAATCAAAGCAATCCAGGCTGAATCCTCACAGACGGCAAAGACCATGGGTGAGGCATCCAATGAGGTAACTAATGCAGCCGGGCATATAAGAGAGGTCGGTGAGTCGCTGACGCAGATTGTCGGGTCGGTGCAGAAGACGCGTGATCAGATCGTCCAAATCTCGACAGCAGTGGATGAACAGTCGGCAACGGCAGAGGAGGTGGCACGCAATGTTGCAAAAACATCCGCCATTGCCGGTGATTTGGAAAAGATGGCCAACGACACTCTTCTTCAGATACGGGAAGGCTTTACCGGGATGGGCGACCGGCTGCGAAGGGCTGTTGCCGGATTCAAAACAGGTAAGAACAGGGTTATGGAAGCCGAGGTAGCAAAAACAGAACACAGGATATTCATGGAAAAAGTTCAGGACTGCATAAATGGGGGGAAAGTTCTCGTAGCTGACCTGCCGGAGTGCATGTCATGTTCTTTTGGAGAATGGTACAAAAAAGATGGCAAACTCCAGAAATCGGTTGTTGCCCCTCATGAAAAAATACACGCGCTTGCGATCAAAGCAGTAAACGCCTCCAACGCCGGTGACAAAGATACGGCGAAACATATCTACTGCGAGATGGAGGAAATAACGAGGGAAATTACTGACCAGCTTAACAGGGCGAGAAAAGGTGAAATAAGTTGACAGGTGACCTTAAATGAACGGGTTCGACAAATCCATGTGCCGCTTTTTGAGAGAGGAGATGCAATGAGCATCCGGGACCTTTCTATAAAGTGGAAGGTTGCAGTTCCCATTATGCTGTTGACCTTTGTAGGAATCATAATAATTATTTTCACTGCAACGAGCAATATGAAGCGCATGGTAATAGACGATGTGAGTCGTACAACTCTTCCAGGCTACAGAGACACGATATTGAACGCCCTCACAACAATGATGATAACAGGCAACATTAAGGAAGCTAAAGGTCTTTTTCTTCAACAGATGAAGAACATAGCCGACGTACGTATAATGCGCAGCGATACCCTGGACAAGGACTACGGCAAGGGTGGCACGGACGAATATGCTGACGACGATATTGAAAAAGAGGTCATAAAAAAAGGCGCCGAACGGATCGTAATCGATGGCGAATATATAAGAGGAGTTTACCCGTATATAGCGAAATCAAACTTCATGGGCAAGAACTGCCTTTCCTGCCATCGCGTGAAGGAGGGCGATGTCTTAGGGGCCGTAAGCATCAAAATACCCATCACCGAATCTTTGAGTGAGATACGGTTTTCCCGCAATCTTTACGTCTTTAATGTCCTTGTCATTGCCATTCTGTCATTTGTCTCTATTTATCTGTATGTAAAGAAAACTTTTATCAGGCCACTGTTGCAGTTAAGGTCAGCTTCGCAGAATGTGGAGAGTGGAAACTTCGATTCATTAGTCGAAGTTCAAAGCAGAGATGAGATAGGTGCATTCACTCAGACATTCAACCGTATGGTCGCATCGCTGAAGCAGAATTTCGACAACCTGGACAAATTCAATCAGGAACTCCTTGCCTTGAGCAAAGCCTCTAATGCCCTTATAAGCATCGAGTCAAGGGAAGGTGTCTACAATGACATCTGCAAGAACGTATTGAAACTGTTTGATTTGAAAATGGCATGGATCGGACTGATTCAGGAAGGAAGCTATTATGTAAAACCTGTGGCGCATGCTGGCATGGCAGAAGAGTATCTTTTGGGCATTAATATCACGTGGGATGACAGTCCTACAGGCATAGACCCGATGGGAACTGCAATAAGGACCCTGAAACCATGCTTTATGAACAAAGACGACGCTTTATTTCCGAGGTGGAGGCCAAAAGCAGAAGAATACGGCTGCAGTTCGGTGCTGGCAGTGCCCCTGCTCGGAAGAAAACACTGCATGGGCGCATTGGAATTATACAGCTCCACCGCTGATTTTTTTGATGATCGGAAGA
>JADFXI010000231.1 GCA_015233655.1 Nitrospirota bacterium
TGCCTGACCCGACAAAAGACGAAATAGGCAAACTTGCGCTGACTTTTAACAGCATGATAAGCGAATTGAAGGCGTCCAGAAAGAAAGTGGAGTCATGGACCCAAACGCTTGAAGAAGAGGTTGACAGAAAGACCGGCGAAATAAAAAGGACCCAGGGCAGGCTGATAGAGGCTGAAAAAATGGCTGCGCTGGGAAGACTTACAGCAGATATTGCCCAGGAAATCAGGAACCCTCTATCAGCATTGGGAGGGTTCGGACGCAGACTCCAGAAGATTACCGTTAATGAAAAGGAAAGAGAGTACTCTGAAATCATTGTTACAGAGGTGACCAGGCTTGAGCATGTCTTGAAAGACATACTCTCTTTTTCAAAAGAGTCAAAGTATCATTTTGAACGCATACCAATAACTGTCATCGTCAGGAACGTCCTGTCTGTCTGTGCTGAACGTTGTTCCGAGCACTCCATAAACATTGTGCCCAATCTCAACTCGGACCTTTCAGTCTTGCTGGATCAGGACCATGCCAGGCAGGCCATAGACAATCTTGTTTACAACGCAATTGATGCGATGACTGACGGCGGCACTCTCGCGATCTCAACAGAAACAGAAAGAGTTAACTATATAGCCTACGTTGCCGTCCATGTCTCTGATTCCGGCCCCGGCATTGCCGATGACAAGATCCCCCTTGTTTTTGAGCCTTTTCACACAACAAAGATGATTGGATACGGAACAGGACTCGGTCTTTCCATAACAAGAAAAATCATGGAGGATCATGGAGGCTTTATCAAGGCCCAAAATAATGTCGGGCCAGGAATTACGTTCAGCCTTTATTTTCCATACCAGAGTGATGAGGACCTCAGCCATATGCCGTGCTGGGAATTCATGAAATGTGCGAGAGACGTTAACAGCGAGGTGAAATGCCCGGCCTGTCCTAATTTCGGCAGTGTTTGCTGGGTAGTGGCCGGGACGTTCTGCCAGGGAAAGGTTCAAGGCACATTTGCGCAGAAACATGAGGACTGCAGAAAATGTGAGTTTTTCAAAAGGACAGTGCTCAATAAAGAAAAGTTGCAGGGCAATTGAGCGGCATGATCAAGAGAATCCTGCTTGCACTCTTATTTTCTCTGAGTATAGCCATACGGCCTACGCTGGCATTTGATGATGATATCCTCGGCCTGTGGGATACCGAGGAGAAAGATGCGGTGATTGAAATGTTCAAATGCGGCCAGAAGTATTGCGGCAGGATTTTTTGGGTGAAAGAACCTAATTACTCCGCCGGCGACAAGAACGGCAAGGGAGGCCGGCCTATTCTCGACGATAATAATCCTGATGCCAACCTTAGAAACCGGCCTATTGTCGGTCTTCAAATTATAAACGACTTTTCTTTCGCCGGAGACAACTCATGGACAGAAGGCAACATATACGATCCGGAGAGAGGCAAAGCATACAGTGGAAGAATGAATCTTACATCTCAAAATTCTCTGAATGTGAGAGGATACATCTTGATCCCATTGTTGGGGAGAACGACCACGTGGACGCGGCGGGTATCAACAAATTAATCTTCCGCTTCTCCTCCTACTTCAGAAACTCTTCTGAAAACATATTCTCAGCTTTCTCGTAGCCTATAGTTGTGGCAGGGCCGTGCCCGGGAACGACATTTGTACTTTCCGGCAGTGCCATCAGCCTCCTGAACGATTGCTTCAGTTTTTCCATATCGCCGCCGTAAAAATCAGTCCTGCCTACGGAACCTTTAAAGAGCGTGTCGCCGGTAATAACAATACCGTCCCCATATAGACATATGCCGCCCGGACTGTGACCGGGAGTATGGAGCACAGAAAAGTTCAGACCCCCTGCCTTGATTGTATCGCCTTCAGACAACAGGATGTCGGGATCTGGAGGTGTCTCAAGCTCATAACCCCAGAAAGCGGCCATGTCCTTCGCACCCCTGTAGAGTTCGATCTCGTCCCGGTGCAATGCTATACGCGCCCCGGTCTCCTTCTTGATGTCACTCACTACGCCCATATGATCAAAATGGCCGTGCGTACACACAATCATTTCGACATTAAGTCCCATGGCATTGATAATGCCGCTTATTCTGTCAGGCTCGTCTCCTGGGTCTATGACAAGGGCCTTCAGTGACACATCATCCGCAACAATGACGCAGTTCGCCTGAAGCGGTCCAACAGAAACAATTTTAACAATCATGTCCACTCCTTTCAAAATACAAGTAAAAAAATAGAAGTGAGAAGTGAGAAGTGAGAAACAGCAACCACTTTTTACTTTCTACTTTTTACTTTGTCTATTATATATCCTATTTCCTCGCTTTTCATCACATATGCCGTTGCAGCATATATTATCAGGCAAGAAAACATAGTGGCACCGAGATATGTTGCCTTAAAAAGGCCTTGCCCGCCTGAACTCCATACCGCAGTATAGCTTGCAATATACCATCCGGCAAGCCCCATTACAGAGGAAGCGCATAAGGTTTTTATGAAAGAAAAAACTATCCGGCCTGTCCCTATACCACCCAGTTTTCTTCTAAGGAAAAAAAAGAGCATCGTAAAATTGCAGCTCGCTGCAAGCGCGTTGGCAAGGGCCAGTCCGCCATGCTTCAGCGGGCCCATTAATAACAGGCTTAGCAGGACATTTATTACCATAGTAACGCCTGCCGCGACAACAGGTGTCCTTGTGTCCTGCATAGAGTAGAACGTGGCGGATATAACCCTGACGCCCACCATGGCCCATATTCCAACGGAATAGAACATAAGAGCATCCGCAGTACCGAGAGTGGCTGCGGCGCCGAATTTTCCCCGCTGATAAAGAGTTGAGACAATGGGAAACCGCAAAGCTATAAGACCT
>JADFXI010000232.1 GCA_015233655.1 Nitrospirota bacterium
ATTACGTGGTGATGGAGCAACGGAATGCGATCTGAGTCCCATATCCCCTGTCGAGTCCTATCGCCCCCGGTAAAAACCAGGTGAAGGCCGGACAAAACCCTTCGACCTTCTATATATATTATACCATAACAATGTCGGCCTTACCCTTTGTTTCTGCTTCTGACTGCCCGTTCTATTTCCCGTTTTGCTTCGCGTTCTTTTATGGTCTCTCTCTTCTCGTATTCCCTTTTGCCTTTCCCAAACCCGACTTCCACTTTTGCAAATGGGCCCTTAAAATAAATCTTCAGTGGGATCAGAGTGTATCCTTTCAGCTGCGCCTTGCCTTTCAGCCGTTCTATTTCTTTTCGGTGCATGAGGAGCTTTCTTGTTCTGAGAGGTTCGTGGTTCATCATGTTGCCGTGAGTATAGGGGCTGATATGGCAATTAAAGAGAAATAATTCAGTGTCCTTGATTAGTACATAACTATCCTTAAGGTTGGCCTTTCCGTCTCTCAGTGATTTGACCTCTGTGCCCAGGAGTTGGATACCGGCCTCGAAGGTTTCTTCAATGCTGTAGTCATGGTAGGCTTTTCTATTCTGTGCTACTAACTTCATAATGGTATGATAGCAGAACAGAGAAGACAGATTACACATTACGCAAGTCAGGCGACGGATATGTGAATGAAAGATTTAATATATACGCGGGCTTCCGGCTTTTACGGGTACTGTTAAAAAGTGAATCAAATCATCTATAATTCAAGTCAGAATAAAAAGTTTATTAGTACGCCGGTACGATTTATTTTTTTTTCGCTGAACGTTAAAACGTTAATTCAGGTGGAGGGTGTAAATAATATGAAAAGGCTTTGCTTGGCAGCCCTTGTTTTTATTATGTCTGTTTTTGTTGTCTCTTGCGGGAAAACAGCGGTCAAAAAGGTGTCCGAAGATTCAAGAATAACTTCAGAGTCTTTTGCCATTGTCGAGGCTGTAAAGGACGCGTACATTAGAAAAGACGCGGCAGGGATCGAAAACAATACAACGCGGGATGGCTTCAGGGCCATTACAGGAGCTATGAAGTCTTTTGACTCGGCAGAATTGACTTTTAATCCTGTTCTTGTAGAGATTGATGAAGGCAATGTGAGCGTGAATGTCTCCTGGAAAGGGGTCTGGCATAAAGGTGGAAAGACTACGGAAGAGCGGGGTATGGCGGTCTTTGTCTTAAAAGGAATGCCGCTCAAAATAGATGCTGTCTTGAGGGCCAATCCATTCAAATACCCTGACTAGCTCTTAGCTCATTCTTGGCAAACAACCATTGACATGAGCTAAAAGCTATGAGCTGATTGTGTTCAATTCATGCTCACCCAAGTGATGCAGTTCAAGTCGAGATTGCTGGGTGAACAGTTGATCAACAGCTTGCAGTTGTACATAATGCCGTTACATGCCAGATTACTGCAATCATCGAACATTCTGAGTGCCAGTCTCTCATAGGGTGTAAGGTCTCTCGGTTCCATGGCTGCCCCCTTTCAGCTTACATATCGTCCGGCGCAGCTAATTCTTTAGTCTGCCAAAGCCCGTTCCTCGACGGCACCCGGAGCGCGTCATTTAGGTGCCTCATAAACTCAGACCTGGGTATTTCGCGTGCCCCGAAGTTTATCAGATGCTGCGTAGTCACCTGGCAATCGACAAGTTTGAAATTCCATTTAGCCAGTTGTCTGACGAGAGTTACGAAAGCAACCTTTGAAGCGTTGTTTTTCTTTGAGAACATTGATTCCCCGAAAAAGATGCCGCCCATTGATACGCCGTAAAGACCTCCGGCCAATTCGCCGTCGTACCAGCTTTCGACGGAATGGGCAAAGCCTGCGCGATGGAGTCGTATATACGCATCCGCCATCTCTGCGGTAATCCAGGTCCCCTTATCTTCCTTTCTCTCTATTGCCCCGCAGTTTGCGATGACTTCAGGGAATGCCGTATCCAACGTAACTTTAAAAACATTTTTCCGGAGCGTCTGTTTCAGGCTCCTGGACACTTTTAATTCGTGCGGGAACAAAACGAGGCGCGGGTCAGGCGACCACCATAAAATAGGAGATTCCTCGGAATACCACGGGAAAATACCCATTGAGTACGCGAGCAAGAGACGTTCCTCGCTCAGGTCGCCTCCGACACAGAGCAGACCGTCCTCTTCAGACAGGTCAGGAGAGGGGAAAATCAAGTCGTCCGTCAGCCTAAAAACAGGCATGATCAGGAGTAATCGAAACTCAGACGGCCCTGGTCCAGGCCGATATTTACGCTGCCTCCATTGCTCAGTTTGCCGAAAAGCACTTCCTCAGATAGGACGTCTTTTAATTCGGTCTGGATAAGCCGGGCAAGCGGACGGGCCCCGTATATACTGTCATGTCCTTTTTCAGCCAGCCACTGCCGGGCGTCTGAAGAAACGGAAATCTTGACCTTCTTACCGATTAGCTGGCGTTCCAGTTCTTTGATAAACTTGTCCACTACCCTCTCTACAATCCGGGCGGTCAGGGGCGCAAAGTTTACGATAGCGTCGAGCCTGTTTCTGAATTCCGGGCTGAACAATCTGTCGATGGCTTCTTTCCCGCCTGAATGCGCCTCTTTGCTCCTGTCGCCGAATCCAATAACGTTTTTTGCCATGTCCTTGGCGCCCGCATTGGAGGTCATGATAAGAATGACATTTCTGAAATCCGCTTTTTTCCCGTTATTGTCTGTCAGGGTGGCGTAGTCCATCACCTGAAGCAGGATGCCGAAAATGTCGGGGTGTGCCTTCTCAATCTCATCCAGGAGCAATACGCTGTACGGATGTTTCCTGATACTGTCCGTCAG
>JADFXI010000233.1 GCA_015233655.1 Nitrospirota bacterium
GTCCCAGAGCGTCTTGCCGGTCAAATATGTAAGCACAACAGTGAATGAGAAGAACAGAGTGTTAATGATCTGGACATAAATCCTTGCTTCGCCCAGGTATCTGAAGGCCAGCCCATAGATAAAGGACATCAACGGCAGGTCTGTCCATGCCTCAAAAGTCTTTCCCCATTGCCGAAGGAAGAAGTCGGCTCCGTAGAGTTCGAGGTGCTTGGCCTGCGTAAAATAACGCGAGGCATCCACGATCATCTCGGGTTCTCGCCAGAACAGGGCGGCGGCAGCAAACGACAAAGCAAAAAGAAAGGGCACCGGATAATCACCCGGCATCTGACTCTTTGAAAACACCAAGACTGCGATACTGCCGGGAATAAGCAGCAAAAGTATGCGTCTTATGCTCATGACACTAAACACCCAGTCCCAGCTCACCAGCCGGTTGTCATCAAATGCACGAAAGGCATAAAGAACAAGGACAGTAAGAATTGTCAAAGTGAATACTACAATAAACTGAGTGTGCTTCTTCATTATCGGCAATAACAATACGACATAGGAGGGAAGTGTATGGGGTCGGGTGAGAGCGATTTGGAGAGATTTCGTCGCGGACTCTTAATTGCTCTCCTCCTCTCCGTGCCATGATATGACCCGGTCGTTGGAAAATATGGCATCAATGACCTTCTCATAGGAAAGGTTGCTTGCGGTAAGGTCAATGGTGCTTACTTCATTATTTTCGGCCTGTATCCGCGCGATTTGCTCAGCAAGAGTGTTATGACCGTCATTTAGTATATGGAGGATTTTCATAAATGCACCACGGGCCTCAGAGCACAATTACTCTGTCAGCCTCGTTCACCATCAGCGCATTATCATACTGGCTCCCGCAGACCGCTTCAGACGGCAAACCTTCCTTCGAAATATTAAGGGCCCTCGCGTTGAAATCGCAAAAACACGTCCTCACGCCCTTCACGGAGCAGAGCTGTTTAAGCTCCTCGCAGCCCAGCAGTCTGGCACCGCTGTCCATAAAAAACACATTGACTTCATGCCCCATAGAAAGTGCGGCACTGGAGAGACCAATCAAATGCTTGAGGTGCCTGTCGGTATTAACGAGAATGCCGAGTTTCATCAGCTAATTGTTGCTGAACGGGGGGAAAATGTCAACGCTTGAACAAAACAAGTTGCAAATACCATTCCCTGAAAATCACTTGAACAGCGTCAGTTCACTGTTCTTTGCTATGGTATCAAAATGCTCATCAAAGGTCATAAGTGAGAGACTGTTTTCTATGGCAACCTGCGCTATTAGCAGATCCACTGTGCTCATAGTATGTCCCTTTCTTGCAATTTCATATCCCAGTTTGCCTGCACTCATACAAGTTGTTTCATCGGCCGCAATGTGCCTCATGATATCGAAAGCATCGTGCAGCGCCTTCAATTCCTTCGGCCCTTTCGCACCATTAAGCAGTTCTAGGGCAATAATGCCGGTGCAGAAGGCCCTGCCTGACTTTAGCAGTGTTGCAATGCGCTCTATCAGTTCCGGCCTTCTCTTCCTGAAAAAATCGACCCATACAGAGGTATCGATAAGCACCTTATCGCCCATGCCTGGACTTCTCCCATTTATCAGAAAACTCCAGCTTACCGGCAGAAGAGAGCACACGCTCAATCTTTTTCTGTCGTATCAATTCCTTCAGACCCGCTATTACCGCATCTGTCTTTGTCCTGCTATCTGATGCAGTCATTGCCTCCTTGATCAGATCATTGGGTATGTTCAATGTTGTTTTCATTATACCTCCATAATAGACAACTTTATATGTATAGTATAACAGTTATTGGACGTATCTTTTCAATCATGCTATTGTCGGAAGAAATTTTGCTGCAGTGCCTGAAGGGACCTGCTGAAGACGACATTCCGGACAAAAACATCATAATCGCATGTTTACTGCAACTTTTGTTGACAACAGAACAAGTAGCAGTGTTAATAACAGTGTGGCAAAAAATATTGTTGCAGAATTGATACGAATATAGAAGCCTTTTTTTCGGATGGTCCCTGCAGTTAATATAGTACAAATTAGAAGTAATATGACGCAGATATACGCAAGCAAAGAATTGGATAGCAAATGAACTGACAGTATAAGCGCAGAATAAGGAAGACAAAGAGGGTTTTTCATGCATTGAATGAAAGTAATACCTATTGATTTGGAAAAAGAAGACGTATTCAAGGCAACAAGAAAAGTCGTCACGGGAACATATGAAACTATCGCCAAGCCGACATTTGAACAAACCAGATATTTATATTTTTGAAGCATAAAGTCTACTTATCTCTTACAGTCGAGAGTTATGTTAAAGAAATCAGGGATACACCCCGTGAACATTTGGATGCAACTCGGTGCAAAGTCGCCCAATACAGCAACGCATCCGTCGTGGTTAAAACACCGTTGGGTATAGATATTATAGTTATTGTTCGGCTCGCCGTCACCTATACAACCGCGGCCGCAACGCCCGAAGCATGGCGGGCTTCCGACATATTCGGTAAAGTCGTTAGTCCAGTAAAACATCACACCTAGAATATCTACCCATTCGCCATAGAATTCAAGGTAATGCCCCCAGTTCAGGCTGCTGAGAGCTGGGCATAAGGATTGACCCATTGGGGGATCCGGTTCTAATTGGAAACCGTCGGGCACTACCCATATCCAGCGTTTTTTCGGAGAGATAGCTATGCTGTCAGCTGGTTTTGTGTTATTGATTTGTTGTCCCTCTGTCTTTATACCATGTGGGACTGTTACAGTGTTTTTGTTGCTATCTATTGCTGTAGTGTTTTC
>JADFXI010000234.1 GCA_015233655.1 Nitrospirota bacterium
TATATTCAGGACACCGAAGATATGTCGGAAGAAGAAATGCGGAAGGAGATGGAGAGGTTTTCAAAGACTACGGAATCCGTGCATGCAATAGTCAGGAGAAGCAAGAAAACATTACACGACAGTAACCGCCTGTTAATCAAGAAAGTTCAGCAGCTCAATTTAAAGGACGCAGTAATAGCATCTTTTGCAGAAGAACTGAAAGAGTTGCACTGTAGGATAACGCACTATTCAAATGACTTGAAGAGGCTTATATCAACGAAGGGATTTCCTGCTGATTGCAGGCGATGCAGAAGTGAGATCAGGAAAATAGAATCAGGCCTTGGTATGAAATCCCTTGAACTTAAAAAGGCGGTTAATGAACTGGAGGTCGCAG
The DNA here is from genome assembly GCA_015233655.1 of Nitrospirota bacterium. GTDB lineage: Bacteria > Nitrospirota > Thermodesulfovibrionia > Thermodesulfovibrionales > Dissulfurispiraceae > JADFXI01. Next base: position 374 of record JADFXI010000234.1, read on the forward strand.
AAATCGAGTTGTGCCATGCAAAGGGACAACTTGTCGAGTCAAACCTCAGGCTGGTTATCAGTATTGCCAAGCGGTATATGGGGAAGGGGCTGGGTCTTGGGGACCTGATCCAGGAAGGCAACATAGGCCTGATGCGGGCTGTAGACAAGTTCGAATACCAGCGCGGGTATAAATTCAGCACTTATGCCACCTGGTGGATACGGCAGGCGATAAGCCGTGCCATAGCAGACCAGTCGAGAATTATCAGAATCCCGGTGCACATGATTGAAAATATAAACAAAGTTAATAAAGTCACAAGGGAGTTTGTACGGGAACTCGGGGTTGAACCAACTCCGGAAGAGATATCAAAGCGTTCGGGAATGCCCTTTGACAAGGTAAAAACCATTATGAAGATATCAAAAGAACCGATTTCGATAGAGACGCCTGTCGGCGACGAAGACGACGCAATGCTTAAAGATTTTATTGAGGACAAGTCGAACCCTTCACCTCTGGACCTCGTTATGCACGAGGACCTGAAAGCCCGCATTGACGACATACTTTGCACGCTCTCGCCAAAAGAAGAACTTGTAATAAGAAAACGGTTCGGTATCGGTGAGGATGCCCCTCTCACTCTTGAAGATGACGGCCACTCTCTTGATGTGACGCGCGAGCGTGTAAGGCAGATACAGGTCAAAGCAATAAGGAAGCTGAAAGGCTCTGATGGGATTGCCGATATTTGTTAAGAGGCGTTGCTTTGACAGGGCCTAATAGCTGCTTGACAGAAGGAAGCAAGACGTATGTATAATGACTGAACGCCTGATGGAAAAGGGGTGCAGTCATGTTTGACGAGAAGCAGAGGCTGAAAAACATTATCGAACTTGGCCAGGAAATTACCCAGGTCAAGGACATCGATATTCTGCTTGAGCGCATTCTTGCGGTGGCCCGCCGTTTTGTCAATGCCGACGCCGGTTCAATTTATGTCAAAGAGAATGACCGCCTGAGGTTCATCAGCGCGCAGAATGATACGCTGAAGAAAAGACTCGCTCCCGGCAAGAAATTAATCTACTCGTCATTTACCATACCCGTAGACATGTCATCGATTGCCGGCTATGTGGCTTATACCGGTGAAATGCTCGCTATCACTGATGTATACGATCTGCCGAAAGGCCTGCCTTATTCATTCAATAAAGAGTACGACAGGGTTTCAGACTACCATACGCAATCCATGCTTACGGTCCCTCTTAAACTGACCCGGCGCGGCATTATCGGGGTCATGCAGCTCATCAACGCCAAGGATGACTCCGGCAATGTGTATTCTTTTCTGAAGGAGGATGAGCCGTTTATCACGCATTTTGCCGGCAGCGCCGCACTTGCTGTGGAGCATGCTGCAATGACGAGGGACATGATCTTGAGAATGATAAAGATGGCGGAATTGCGTGATCCGAAGGAAACCGGCCCGCACGTAAACCGGGTGGCAGCTTATTCGGTCGAGATTTATGAAACATGGGCGGCAAGGAGGGGAATGCCTGCTGATGAGATGGAACGGAACAAGGACGTGCTGAGAATGGCTGCGATGCTCCATGATGTAGGTAAGGTGGCTATTTCAGACGCCATACTGAAGAAGCCTGCAAAGCTCGATCCTGACGAAATTATTGTCATGAGACAGCATACCTATCTCGGCTCCAGGCTGTTTTCCGAACACTATTCGGAGTTTGACGAGGCATCTTCCATAGTTGCAATGAACCATCACGAGAAATGGGACGGCACGGGTTATCCCGGTTACATAGATGCGGCAACCGGACGGCCGTTGCCCGGTTATGAGCTGAAGGATGGCGGAGCAAGGGGCAAGAAGGCTGAGGAGACCCCGCCTTTCGGCAGGGTGGTTGCCATTGCCGATGTTTATGACGCGCTAAGCTGCCGTCGCGTGTATAAAGAACCTTGGGGTGAGGACAGGGTGCTCGAAACCCTTAAGTCTGATTCGGGTAAGCATTTTGACCCTGAAATGATAGACGCTTTTTTTGCCTCTCTTGACACCATACGCTCCGTCGCAAAACGTTACCCTGAAAATGAATAGATAAAAAATAACCACAGAGGCACGGATACACTGAGAAAAGCAAAAATTAACGATAAAAAAAGAAAAAACTGAAGATGTTATTTATTCTAAATCTTTCTTTTTGTTTTTTAAATTATATTCCTCTGTAACTCTGTGTCTCTGTGGTTTGCATTATATTTACTGGGAAAGAGATATTTTCGCGTCTAGCACCAAGGCGCCTGCAGGATATAGCGCCAGTGGATTTAAGTCAATTTCCCTGATTCGGCCTTCCGCCATCAGCTCAGATATGGTAATCAATATATTTACGAGTGCGTCGGTATCCACGGGCCTGCTGCCCCTGTAGCCTTTCAGCAGCTTGCTTCCTTTCACCTGTTCTATGAGCCATCGGGCCTCT
>JADFXI010000235.1:0-2231 GCA_015233655.1 Nitrospirota bacterium
CAGTCACTGAAAGCCCAAGAGGGTCACTTAGCTGAACGTAGTTACCAAACGATACCCGCGGCCTAACGGCTGCATCGCCCTTCCGGTCCGATTCATGTAGAGCACGGCTGAGATTGTTGTCATATACAACGTTGAGGTCGCCTTCGCCTAACCATTCAGCACCGGCACTGCCGGTAAAACAAATTAAGGAGCCATATACAAGCAGGATGCTAGTTAGCAAAGCGATCTTCAATTCGCGGGCTACGGCAAAAACCGCAACGTTAATTGAACAGTCCTCTTTCATCCCATACCCGAAACTTGAGTTTAAGGAATTACCGCCTCATTATACAAACAAACCTGTATTAACATGTTGGTGTCTTAAACTAATTATACTGGAAATAAGCTTCGATGTGTACACTCGCGGTATACCTGTAACGTAATTATAACAATATGACTTATATACTGCGGCTGTGATGTTCAGGTCCGATGAAATTGAACGCGTGTATGAGACGACAGCTCTGCCGCTCCAGGGCAGGCAGTAAAAAACCATCGATACTATCAAAAGCGCTTTAGAAATATCAGTATTTAGTTTCTCGGTTCTTATTTTCCAAATGCTGAAGAATCTTGACCATGAGATCGTTTTGTTGCTCAAGACGCAAGAGGATTGTTTCAATTTCCTTTTCTGCTTTTACGTTTACATCAAAATCTGATTCCGCCCTTGCCTCTGCATGACGCCCCTGGAGATTCTGACCTATCATAATCAGCGGCATCAGGAATATTTGTAACACATTGGATAGAAAAAGCCATAATACAAAAGCCGGGAACGGATCAAACCGCGACTCCTTTGGCCCGAGAGTATTCCATCCAAGCCAGACGATTGTCCATACAAAAACAATAATGAAAAACCCCATTGAGCCGACCTTGTTTGTGATCCAGACGGCAAAGAGTTCCAGCCGAGTCAGGCTTTGTTTATGCTCTATATTGACGTTTCTGATCTCTTTATGCAGCTTTTCCTTTTTTAGTTCTGCATGAGTTAATAGTTGCTTATCGCTCATTCATACCCCCAGTGTCACCATGCATCATGGTTGTTACCATTTGTACCAACGGCTTCAGGCATAAGCGCTGCTTCTGTCCTTCAAGCTTTCAAACAAACCGTCTATCTCGGTCAGTAATTGCTCCTGCTCGTTCAACAGGCGCATAGCCCCGGCCTTGTCACCCGAATTTGACGACTTGATGGCATTAGTAGCCACGTCATGATATTTCAGGTGGAGGTTCCGGACCTTGCTGAAATCCTCCACTCCTCCGTATTTACGCTCCACCGCCTTCATCCATTCGCAAACTTTACAGGTCTCGAACGAAGGCACTAACGACGGGGCGGTGGTTGTGTTGAGAGAAATATCAGCTATCGTTTGGTTCATCTCGACCGCAGCAGCAGCAATGGCATCCGCCTGTTCGGCCTGGCGCTGGGTCTTGAGACGGGTTTCGTCGCCGTTATTTCTTATCCTGTCGGCTACGGTGATTACCTTGCTTACCGTAAGTATCATCTGGCTGATAACATCCTGCAGGTTGGCGGCCATCTTGCAGAAGGCGGCGCCAAGCAGGCCGATCTCGTCAGTCGTTGTGTAAGCCCGGCAGACATTAAGGTCTCCGCCTGCTATCAACTCCGCCTGGGCAGTCAAGTCCTTCAGGGGCCGTGAGATAATATCGGACATGAAGAAGGCGAAGGCCAAGCCTGAGACAAGACACAGGACCATGAGTATTAACGTCCAAAGAATGGCTTTATCTACGAGGGCTACAGATGCGCTGCCCATTTGCTCGGATTCCTTGAATTGTATTTCCCCCCGAAAATTAATCTGCCCCGTATTATAACGTACCGGGCAGCCAAAGCTCACCTGTTCGGTTACACCCTGCTATATGTAACAGGTAGCCGATGACGCAACTATATAATGGTTACAAGCGGAATAAAACACCGGCGGAAAAACCTGGTGGAGCATGTTACGGCTAAAAACCTTGTCTCGGTTTCAAGCGCACCGTTGCGCCAAAGTCAAGACCTCCCGTTACAATGTCAAAACCCTGGTAATAGTCTCACTCATCTGTTCAATCCTGTAGGGTTTGCTTATTACGCCAGAGAAGCCGAATTTCCTGTAGTCGGACATTACACGATCGGTGGAATAGCCGCTTGATGCTATTACTTTTGCCTCAGGGTCTATCTCAAGTATTTTCCCTACAGCCTCCCTGCCGCCAATACCGCC
>JADFXI010000235.1:2283-2798 GCA_015233655.1 Nitrospirota bacterium
ACTAACCTGAAAGGATTCTTCTCCTCAAAGGCTTTCTTATACATGGCTATTGCCTTTTCACCGTTTTCAGCAAACTTGACATTGTACCCCAATGTAACAAGCATCTCCCCGGCTATGTCTCTCACAAGCTCTTCATCATCCATTACCAGGACGTTCCCATATCCAATGTTCAGAACATCTCTTATTGAAGAACTGGATCTGCCGGCAACTCTTGTTGCGGGCAGGTATACGATAAACTTTGTTCCTGTCCCGACTCTCGATTCTACTGTAATATGTCCGTCGTGCTTTCTTATTATGGAAAACACTGTTGCCAGCCCCAATCCGCTGCCATGTTGCTTTGTGGTGAAGTAAGGATCAAATATCTTCGCAAGATGTTCTTCAGCAATGCCTGTCCCGCTGTCAGAGAAAACTATTTTTAAGTAATCTCCGGAAGGCAGTGTAGGCACTCTATTGGCCGATAGGGTTGCGTTCTCCATACTTACACTGACTATGCCGCCTTCCGGCATTGCATGCAT
>JADFXI010000236.1 GCA_015233655.1 Nitrospirota bacterium
GATCGGCGGCGTCGCGCAGGACCTTCCTGAAGGATGGGAATCCCTGATGCGTGATTTTCTCGCATATCTCCCGGCACGGCTGGATGAATATGACAGGTTAATAATGCAAAACAGCATCATAAAGGCGCGTGCGAAAAATGTGGGGGCACTTAAGGCAGAGGAGGCTATTGATTGGGGAGTGACAGGCCCCAACCTGCGTGCCTGCGGGTATGATTGGGATTTCAGGAAGAAGCGGCCTTACTCAGGGTATGAACAATTTGAATTCGATGTCCCTACCGGCGTAAATGGAGATTGCTATGACCGGGCGGTGGTGCGTGTCGAGGAGATGCGACAGAGCTTGCGAATTATCCGGCAGTGTGTGGACAACATGCCTCCTGGCCGCTATAAATCGGACCATCCGCTGGCAACGCCACCGCTCAAGGAACGGACCATGCATGATATCGAGACACTTATCACACACTTTCTAAATGTAAGCTGGGGGCCTGTTATCCCTGCCGGTGAGGCGTCAGCGCGCATAGAGGCGGCAAAAGGGAGCACGGCCTATTATCTTGTAAGTGACGGCAGTACCATGTCATACCGCACGCGCATACGCACTCCGTCTTTTCCTCACATGCAGCTGGTTCCCAAGATGGCGCGGGGGCTGGAGATTGCTGATTTGATCGCCATACTGGCGAGTATAGATTTTATTCTTGGAGACATAGACAGATAGGTGCTGACGGAAAACGAAAGAGAAGAGCTTGAAAAGGAACTCGGCAGGCATGAGCTGAAAAGTTCCGCCTCTGTCGAGGCGCTGAAGATTGTCCAGCGTTATCGCGGATGGATTTCGGACGAGAGCCTCCGCGATACAGCCGTTCTTCTTGAGATGACGCCTGAAGAACTCGACAGCGTAGCCACATTTTACAGCATGATTTTCCGCAGGCGCGTCGGCAGGCATGTCATTTTGGTCTGCACCACCATAAGCTGCTGGGTCGTGGGCTATGAGGGCCTTCTCAACTATCTGCACGCGAGGCTGGGGATTAAACCGGGCGAGACTACTGCCGACGACAGGTTTACACTGCTGCCCATTCCCTGTCTTGGCGCATGTGACGGGGCCCCTGCGATAATGGTCGATGAAACGCTTTATACCAATGTTACAGAGAAATCGATAAGCGAGATTATTGAAAAATATGAATGAATGTCCGCTAACTGAACATATGCGGCCCGACGGCGGGTATTTAAGCATTAAGGAGTACGAAGAAAAGGGTGGTTATCGTGCTGCGAGAAAGGCGCTCCAGGGCATGACGCCGAAAGAGGTGCAGCAGTTGGTAAAGGATGCGGACCTGAGGGGCAGGGGCGGCGCAGGGTTTAACACCGGCCAGAAGTGGGGTTTTGTACCTCCTGCTGATTCATCGGTGCGTCCAAGGTATATCATCGCCAATGCCGACGAGATGGAACCCGGCACTTTTAAGGACCGCATGCTGATAGAGGGCAACCCTCACCAGCTGATTGAAGGGATGATAATAGGTGCTTTCGCAACGCATTCGGATGTCGCTTATATTTTTTTGAGATGGGCCTACAAACTCGCCGCAAAGCGGCTGGAAGAGGCGCTATCGGAGGCTTACGCAAAGCACTATCTCGGGAAGAATATTTTTGGCTCAGGGTACGATCTCGAAATGTATCTGCATACCGGCGCGGGCAGGTATATTTGCGGCGAGGAGACGGCGCTGCTGAATGCGCTTGAAGGAAAACGGGCCACGCCCAGGGCCAAACCGCCTTTTCCTATAGTGAGCGGTTTGTGGGGCAAACCTACTGTTGTCAATAATGCCGAGACATTTTCAAATGTCCAGCATATCATTAATAACGGGGCGACGTGGTATAAGAGTTTAAGCCGCTGCGCGGACGGCGGGACCAAGATATACGGAGTAAGCGGAAGAGTGGCGAGGCCCGGCTGGTGGGAGCTGCCTATGGGAACGACGATAAGAGAGCTTGTCGAGGAGCACGCGGGCGGAATGAAGGATGGATACAGATTCCGCAGCGTCATTCCCGGCGGGGCCTCAACAGAATTCCTCACAGTGGAACATCTGGATGTCCCTATGGATTTCGAGTCGGTGCAGCGGGCAGGCAGCCGCCTCGGAACAGGCATGATGATAGTAATAGATGATCGCACCTGCATGGTCGGCGCTGTTCACAACCTGCTGCAATTTTTCGCGCAAGAGTCCTGCGGCTGGTGTACCCCCTGCAGGGAAGGGCTTCCGTGGATTGTGGATACTCTCAACGCAATAGAGAACGGACAGGGGCGGGCGGAAGACCTTGAAATGCTGGACAGTCATACAGACCTTTTGTGGCTTAACAAAACTTTTTGCGCCCTGGCCCCTGGCGCGATGGAACCCCTCAAGAGCGCGCTTACATTATTCAGGGATGATTTCATGAGGCATATAACGGAAAAGCGCTGTCCATGGAGATGAGCAATGGCGACAATATATATTGATAACCGCCCATATACCGTTAACGACGGCGATAACCTGCTTCATGCATGCCTTTCCCTGGGGTTCAACATTCCGTATTTCTGCTGGCATCCGGCCATGCATTCTGTCGGGGCCTGCCGTCAGTGCGCTGTTAAACAATTCAAGGACGAGAGCGATACCCGCGGCAAAATAGTTATGTCATGCATGACTCCGGTTGCCGACGGCATGCGCATATCAATTGAAGACGGTGAAGTGCGTGCCTTCAGAAAGAGTGTTATAGAGTGGCTTATGATCAATCATCCGCATGACTGCCCTGTCTGCGATGAA
>JADFXI010000237.1 GCA_015233655.1 Nitrospirota bacterium
CCCGTCTGATACCGCCGGCTTTGCTGCGGTAGAGGGATGGCGCGGAGAGATAATTTACTGGATTCAGGCCGGACCAGGGGCCGAGATCAACAGATGCATGGTCAGGGACCCTTCCAGCGTCAACTGGATCGGACTCGAACAGGCGATTCAGGGCAATATCGTGCCTGACTTTCCTCTTTGTAATAAGAGTTTTAATCAATCTTATTCAGGACACGACCTTTAACGTCTGTCACCTCATATCCTTGCCTCCTCATGAAGAATGGGTGACCCCCATACAATTCTTCACCTAAATCCGTTATCCCGTTTTGCGATGGCAGGATGGATTGTATTCACAAGCACATCGAACGCACTTGTTTATTTTACGCTCCCCACTAGATTCATTCCCTTCACTCTATTGATCTCCTGCTGCATAGCATCAACTTTCTTTGATAGTTCAGATATCATATTCATCTGCTCAGCTATGGTATTTTTTTCTTCCTGAACAACCTTGGTTAACACCGCAACTATATCCATCGGACTCAGTCCTTTCCTGTCCTTTGTTGCTACAAGGTCTGGAACATCTTCTGCAATAAAGCCGACATGTTTGTCTTCTTTATCTGTCTTGTAATTATATTTTACGGGGCTGAGTCTGTCCAAAACCTGATTCGCCTCTTCTCCAGTCAGTGTCTTAATATTTTCCTTGTATGCCCTGCTCGATGCATTTGTCCAGACACCTCCGGTCGTTACAAAGGCTCCACTCCCCATTTGTAACGGATAGCTGGGACTGGGGATGCCACTTCCTGTATCGCCGCCAATACCGACATAGCCGGATGAAGATATTACCATTCTTTCGAGTCTAGGAGACCCGGTTGAAAGTGTTTCAAACACCAGTTTTGCCGGCACACTGCCGGTTGAAACAGCGCCATCCACTTTTGCGGTCAGTCCAGCAGTGTTCAGAAAGTTTGTTCCGTCATATCCGCTGAATACGAAAAATCCCAGCCTGTCTCCAGTTTGAACGGCTGCTTTTGATGCATGCGTACCCCTTGCAAACCTGAAATTACCGCCGCCACCCAGTGCTGCAGTTGATCCGTAAGAATCCAAGGCCAAGCCGGTATTGTTATTGTCTGAGGCACCGTATATGACAGCCCAACTTGGACCATCAAAGGTATTGCTGTTGAGCATTATACTGCCATCGTCCCGGGCGCTGAATTTTATATTTCCGCCTGAATCCTCAACCATCAGCTTATCAGCGCTGTACGCAGAAATAGGGTTTGCAATAATTGCAAGGGACATAGCTGCCATGCAGAAAGAAAAGAAACAGCTTAATTTCATTGTCTTCGTGCTTGAGCAAATATTGTTTTTCATTGTTATTATTCTCCTTTGTACTTTTTCTATTGAATAATTATGTTCCCGACAGTCACTGTCCCGTTGCTTATTGTTAGTGTTCCTTTAATTACTGTGTTTGAGCTGTTCGTTGAAAAGCTGCTGTCATACCCGCCTATAAGGGCAACCGACATATTAGAGTTGAAATTATCATTTTCTATATATGTACCTGACTGAACCTCAATAGTACTCCCTGTCCCGGCAGCATTGTAGCCACTTTCAATCGTGGAATACGCTCCTGCGCCTCCTACCTGGATAGTGCTGCCGGATGTCAGGCCTGCCTGTGTCACGGTAAATGTCTGCCCTGCTGTGCTTATTGTCCCTGTCCGAGCGCTCGATGAAGTGTTGCCTGCCACAGTATATCCCACCGTGCCGCTGCCGGTTCCGCTGCTGCCGGATGTTATGGTTATCCATGACGCATTGCTCGATGCAGTCCACATGCATGTGCCCGATGACGGCGTCAATGTTAAGCTGCCTGTTGCGCCTGAGTAACTAACTGACTGGCTGGTGGGGCTAATTGAATATGTACATGCGGCAGCAGTAAACGTTGCAATCAAGCTTCTTGCATACGTCATTGAAACAGTACAGGTGTTGCCGTTCATGCTGTCACAACCTGCCCAACCTGTGAAGGTTGACCCTGACGCAGGGGTAGCCGTAAGCGTTACGTTCGTGCCGCTACTGTAAGAAGCGGTGCCTGTATTTCCGCTCCAAGTGATCGTACCTGTGCTCGCTGCAACCGTTCCGCTGCCTGTGCCGCTTTCGGTCACAGAAAGAACATACTGCGGCACCCCGCTTTGTGTCACGGTATAAGTTTGTCCTGCTATGGTTATTGTCCCTGTACGAGCGCTTGATGAAGTATTTGCAGATACAGAATAGCTCACCGTGCCGCTGCCTGTTCCGCTGCTGCCCGAAGTTATGTTTACCCATGATGCATTGCTCGTTGCTGTCCAGGTGCAACTGCTTGCCGAAGCGGTCACACCTACGCTGCCGGTACCTCCTGAAGAACTGATGAGCGTCCCTGATGAGGAGCTTAATGTATAGCTGCAGCTGCTGGAATTAAAAGTGATCTTTGTCGTGGCCGGGAGAGCTGTGTTGATGCCGTAGGCCGTGCTAAAAAGGACATTGTAACCGAAGCCCGGATTGGCGTCTGTGGGGACCGAGATGCCGTCGGCATTGATCGTAATGTTCATGTTCTGGCCGCATTGTCCGTCCTGGTACCAGGCCCAGATCAGGTAACCGATCGAGTTGGTGTTGGCCGTGCCCAGAAGGTTGGCGTAATCAATGGGATCACATTGAATCGTGGTCCAGGCGTCGCTGGAAGCCTCGCCAAGGACAATGGGGAGGCCGCTGCTCTTAATGTTGTTCAAGATTGAGTTCACGGC
>JADFXI010000238.1 GCA_015233655.1 Nitrospirota bacterium
AGAAGGAAGTCCAGGCTTTCGATAATCCTCCTGAGTTCAATGGAGAGGAAAGAAAGAAGGTTTTTTTTGTGCCGTTTCTGGGGAGAACGGCTATGACGGGATTCAGAACTCCAATTAACAAGGTAGGATTCGTTCTTCAATGTGGGTATTTCAGTGCGGTGAACAAATTTTTTGTTGCCAGCAGATTCCATAGGAAAGATGTTGAATTTACAATAGGAAGATTAGATCTATCCATGGAAGAAGTGAATCTGTCCGATTACAATAAGAGAACACGTGAGAGACATCAGGAAATTATTCTAAAAAATTTAGGCTGGCGCAAGTTCGATGAGGATACAAAGATGCTATTGATACAGGAAGCGTTAACGCTTTGCTCCAAGCAAACCAAGCCACGTCTCATGTTCCTGTCTCTGGTTGATTTCCTCCGACGCAAAAAGATCGAACTTCCCACATACTACGCTATTTCTGAAATTATCACACAGGCTCTTAACAATTTTGAAGAAACCCTGATTGTTTTGTTAGACCGAAACCTTTCTGTAGAAGACCGGCGAATGCTTGATGAACTACTGAGAGAGGAAGACGAGTACCTTGATGGTGAGAAAAAGGTCTTGAAGATTAAGAGATACCGGTTGACATTACTCAAGAAAAGCAATCAATCTACAAAACCATCAAAAATCAAGGAAAACGTCCGTGACCTCAAGTCCCTCCATACGCTCTTCCGAGAACTTACACCCATCATTGAGCGGTTGGGCTTGTCTTCCGAACTTATCCAGTACTATGCCCAAATCGTAATCAAATCTCAGATTTTCCAGATACACCGAAGGGAAGAAAATCGGCATCTTCTCCTTATAGCCTTTGTCGTTCACCAGCTCTATCAACTCAACGATATCCTTATTGAAATACTCATGCAATCTGTTCAAACAACAATCAATAGCAGTACACGCGAGAACAAGGAAAGATTTTACGAGGAACGGCAATCCAAACACCGGATGATAGGTGAGATTTCACAAAAGTTGACGAAACACCTCGGTATCCTGGAACGGATTGAGAAAACGGTGCAGGATGAGCAACTGACGGACGGAGAGAAGGTTAAAGCAGTCAAGCAATTTCTTACTGAAGATCAACGGATAGAATACGTCTCACTGCAAGGGGAATTGGAAATCCTCAGTAAGGAATCTAGTCGTATAACGAAGAACGACGACTATTACGACATGCTGGAGACCAAATCGATCAAGCTCCAGAACCGGGCAGCAGACATTATCAAGAATATCGAATTTGATGAAGGCACCTCCAACCAACAACTCATTGATGCCATCAGGTTTTACAAAAATAAAGACGGTATCGTGATCAATCCACCTTTAGATTTTCTTGAAAAAGATGAGCAATCCAGAGTCTCTGACAAACAGGGGAAAATTCGTATGTCGCTTTACAAAGTCATGCTCTTCGAGCACGTGGCTTCCGGCATCAAATCTGGAGCATTGAATCTCAGGTATTCGTACAAATACAGGGCGTTCGAGGACTATCTGATTCCGCATGAAACATGGGCTAAAGAGAATAACGAATTATTGGATAAGGCAGGCTTGCTGGCATTCAAAACGTTTGACAATCTTAAGGATGAATTAAGGAAAGCCATCAGAGTGCAATTCCAAACAACGAATGAAAATATCATGAACATGCATAATCCACATGTTACCATTGGCACAGATGATCGAATGAAGGTGCATACCCCACCAGAGGACGAGGAAATTTCAGACACCCAATTTGAGCTGTTCCCGAAGGATCGGTTCATCTCCTTGTTTGAAGTGCTCTCAACAGTGAACAAACTCTCTCGATTCACGGACACTATGGAACATTGGCAGATTAAGTACAACCGAGAGAAACCACCGGAACGGGCATTTCTTGCGGGAATTATCGCTCATGGATGCAACCTTGGAGTGAGCAAGATTGCCCAGATATCACGCAACATCAATACGAATGAACTGGAACATACCGTCAATTGGTACTTCACCAATGAAAACATCATTCAGGCCAATAACAGGATACTGGAAATAACCGAAAGGCTCCAGCTTCCGAGCATTTTCAAGCGGGCTCAAAACGCCACGCATACCAGCAGTGACGGACAGAAGTTCGCTATTCGTGTAGAATCTCTAAATGCCAACTATTCATACAAGTATTTCGGAAAGGGGAAGGGTGTGTGCGTCTACAGCTTTATCGACGAAAGCCACCGGCTGTTTTACTCGACGGTAATTAACTCATCTGAACGGGAGGCCGCCTACGTCGTTGACGGGCTCCTTCATAACGATGTGGTGCAGAGCGACGTTCATTCCACAGATACCCACGGATACAGCGAAAGCATTTTTGCCGTGACACATTTGCTTGGAATTTCTTTTGCTCCACGCATTAAGAATTTTCGAGAGCAGAATCTATACGATTTTGATAGCGTATCTAATATGAAGAAACTCGGATATCCCATCCTACCGACTGGAACAATAAAAAAAGAAATCATCGATGACGTGTGCTCTTCCGATCTATCGATGATTTCTTTTTTTATTGTTCCAGTCGGT
>JADFXI010000239.1 GCA_015233655.1 Nitrospirota bacterium
GCAGCCTTTGGGTTTCAATTTGGTCATTAGCATATCGGCAAGCTGCGCTGTAAGCCGCTCCTGTACCTGCGGCCTCTTGGCAAGATGCTCGAGGGCCTTCGGCAATTCACTCAGCCCCACTATGTTGCCTGCCGGGATGTAAGCGATGTGTGCTTTTCCGATAAAAGGCAGGAGGTGGTGCTCACATACGGAATAAAACGGTATGTCTTTAAGCAATACCATCTCGTCGTGCGTTTCGCCTTCTATCGGCTGGAGCAAGTCATCCGCTGGAGTTTCGAGGCCTGAAAATATCTCGGCATACATTGCGGCGACCCGTTCAGGGGTGCTCTTGAGCCCTGGTCTGCCTCTGTCTTCACCAATCCCTTCCAGCACTAATCTGATGCCTTCAATTATTTTCTTACTGTTCATGGCGATGTATTATCCTTTTATCAGTGATGATCTTATCCATTTTTATATCATGCTCTTCCGCCGGTATAAGCCGCAGTATCTGCTCCTCATATGCCAAGGCCAAAGCAGGGACTTTTTTCCGCGAAAGTAGTCTATCATAAAAACCCTTCCCGTATCCCAAACGGTTGCATTGCTCGTCAAAAGCTACTCCGGGGATAATCATTACATCGATAGCGGCAGGATCAATGATTCTGTCTTCCGCAGCCCTGGGCTCGAGGATTCCGTAACAGCCGGCTGACAGGTCCTCAAGTGAACATATCTCATAGAGTGTCAGGCTCGAATTCTTCATGTCAACTTTGGGAAGTACAATAGTTTTATGTTTTGAAATACTCTCTTTCAGCAGTTCAAAGGTATCGACTTCGCTTTTAAAGGAAGCATAAAGAAGAATGGTCCGGGCCTCTGCAAATTCAGTGAGCGCAGACAGCTGTTTCCTGATGCTTTCATCTTTTTGTTTCCTTGCCTCGATGCCGAGCGCATCACGCCTCGAGAGGACTTCATGCCTTAAGGTACGCTTGTCGTCGAGAGCTGGTGGCAAAGGCTTAAACCTGGTCGGAATTTAATGCTGCCTGAAGACGCTCTTGGATCTGTTTTACGTCCTCTACAATATCTTTGGTTTCGAAAGGAGATACGCCTTTTACGTCAGCATCCATTACAGACTGCCTGAACTTCATGGCTCCCAGCAGTTCCATTCCATGGATGTTGTCCTTCAGAAACTGTATGTCGGCATCATTTCTTACTTTGTTGGCAACGACGAAGACCTTCTTCACTCCCAGGCCTTTTGCCAGCTCCCGCACAGTCCCGGCAGTCTGTATGCTTCTCTGTCCGGGTTCGACAACAACGATAAAGGCGTCTACAGCCTCTGCCGTTCCTCTTGTAAGATGCTCTATGCCGGCTTCCATGTCTACTATGACCACTTCATCTCTTTCGACGAGAAGATGCTTGAGAAGCCTTTTCAAAAAAATGTGTTCCGGGCAGTAGCATCCTGATGCGGCTGCTTTTGACTTCCCCATGATAAGAAGGGTTATGTTGTTGAGCCTGAAGCCGAAGTTTTCCGGCACAGGCATTTTCGCACTGGCGCAGACCCTGCTGAAACGCATGCCGATAACCTGCTCTATCTTCTTAACGCATACCCACTGGGACCATATTCAGGGGCTGCCTTTTTTTGTGCCTTTTTTTGTGCCGAAAAACCTTATACATGTCTACGGCGCATTTGATCCTGTCGCTGAACGGTCTATTAAGGATGTGCTGGGCGGCCAGATGGAATACTGCTACTTCCCTGTGAGCCAGGCTGAACTCAAGGCCGATGTCCGGTATACAACGCTCCGTGAAAGACAGCCTGTAGAGATTGGCTCAGCCACGGTCACAAATATCCTGATGAACCATCCTGTCCTTTGTTATGGGTACAGGATCGATTGCGGCGGAAAGAGTCTGTTTTTTACCGGTGACAACGAGCCGCCTGCCAATATCTATGAGCCAAATGATGATTACTATGAGGAATACGAAGGCCTTTTGGCAGGGAAAATGTCTATGCTGCACGATTTCATACGCGGTGTTGATGTGCTTATCACTGACTCAACCTATACGCCCCAGGAATACCAGGCCAAGAAAGGATGGGGGCATGGCACCTTTGATTCAGGCATTGCGCTGGCGAGAGCGGCTGGTGCCAAAGCCCTGTACCTGACCCATCATGAACCGCTCCGCAGCGACAGCGAACTCGATGATATTAGCCGCCTTCTCCACGAACAATACCCCGCCGGGCCAGGAACACCCCCCTTTACCATCGCCTCAGAAGGCCTCGAAATCATTCTGTAGCACTGTGGCCTGACTGCTCGACATTGAGTTTACTGTGGATATCAAAGCGTGCTTTTAAAGAACAGACAGATTATGCTATGCTCAAAATAGCTATGAAAATTGCTATTACAGGTAAGGGCGGAGTAGGTAAAACAACACTGTCCGCAGTATTGAGCCATCTTTTTGCTACGGGCGGAAAGAGAGTAATAGCTGTCGACGCTGACCCGGATGCGAACCTTGCCCAGGCCCTCGGCATAAAGTTGTCTGATCTCGAACATATAAAACCCATAGCTGAAATGGGAGAGCTTATTGAAGAGAGGACAGGCTCGCAGCCCGGCAAAATGGGAGGGGTATTCAAGCTTAACCCTCGTGTCGACGACCTGCCGGAAAACTTCGGCTTCAGGCTCAACAACATAACCCTTCTTATCATGGGGAAGTCAAAAGCAGCCGCATCAGGA
>JADFXI010000023.1 GCA_015233655.1 Nitrospirota bacterium
GCATACTTCTTTGACAGGAACACCGCTGTCTGCTTCTTTCAGAATCGCCACGATCTGCGTTTCTGTGAATCTTGCCTTCTTCATAGAAACCTCCTGGTTATGTATTTTGCCAGAAAGCTCTACTTATGATCTGTTAACTTTTTAGGGAAGCTTACGTACCGTAAGCTTCCCAATTTGGCCGACAGTTGCAAAGTAGCGTTTCTGATATGTTGACATTACAATTTTATTAACTCCCGGAGCGGCTCTCGCAAGGCAGGGACAGGAAGTCTAGCCTTCGAGGAAACCCTTTACTGCACTCAGGAAATCTTTATTGTCTATCGGCTTGGATATATAACCATCGAAGCCCTTTTCGAGGAAAATGTCTTTTTCGCCCTTCATGGCATATGCGGTAACGGCGATGATCTTGATGTGCCTGGTCTCTTCATTGGCCCGCAGTTCTGAGGCCACGCTAAGGCCGTCCATGCCCGGCAGCTGGATGTCGAGTAGTATGAGGTCGGGTTTTCCGCTCTTGGCCAGTTCAAGGGCACTCTGTCCTTCCTCGGCACACAGACACTCGTAATCGCAGAGGCCCAGAAGATCTATAAAAAGCTCCATGTTAACTGGATTATCTTCGACAATAAGTATCTTATGAGTGCTCATAAACCTCTATCTTGCTTCCGCCCTCGGCCTTTGCCTTGCGCAAGGCCTTATGCGCCTTGAATATTATTTCTTCCTGGGCAGAGGCATCCTGGGGATAATTTACGACGGCGATGCTTGCGGTTATTTTACCCTGGGGCATTACTTCTTCTCCGAAAAACGGATAGGTATCGATATAGGCAAGTATTCTTTGAGCTACAAACTCCGCCTGTTTCTTCTGTGTGTCCGAGAGTATCAGGGCGAACTCATCCACGCCGTAACGCACGACAATGTCGGAACCACGGAGAGTCTTGCAAAGAAATCCGGCTATCTTTTTTATGCAGATATCGGCCCGCTGGGTCCCGTATGCATTTATGTATTCGGTGAAATGGTCCAAATCGAGCATAAGCACTGTCAAGGTATCTTTATATCTCTCGGACCTGCTGACCTCCTGCGCGAGGCGCAACTGAAAATAAGAGTGGTCGAAGAGTCCGCTCACCTCATCGAGGAATCCGGCCCTGCGGGCATAAGTGACCTCAAGGTCCCTGACATGCATAAGAAGGTCTTCCTTCGTAAAATGGCTTTTTTGAACAAAGCTCTCGACCTTGCCGGCAAGCCTGAGCCTGTCATCCATAGTAAGATCTTTTGCTGTAAGAATCAGGATGGGGACGTCCATGGTCACAGGATTGCTCCTGAGCATGAATGCAACTTCGAATCCGTCGAGTTCGGGCATCATCAGGTCCAGAATAATAAGGTCGGGCTTGTATGTAACGGCTTTTTCAAACCCTTTCCTGCCCTCGTTTGCCGTAATCACGCTGTAGCCTTCGGGTTCGAGATAAGATGTCAGCAGTTCGAGAACATCATTGTGGTCGTCTATGCACAAAATATTGACTGTCTTACCGGCTTTCTTTGCAGGAAAACTGAAATCCTGAAGCTTCTTCAGCAGACTGCATTTGTTCAGCGGTTTTACCAGATAGTCCGAAGCCCCAAGCGCGATACCGAGTTCGCGGTTGTCTATAACTGATGAGACGATTACGGGTATATGTTTGATTTCCGGGTCGGATTTCAGTTCATTAAGGATCTCCCAGCCGTCTTTGCCGGGGAGCATCACATCCAGGACCACGAGAAAAGGCTTTATTTCACGTATGCGGTTTAATGCATTATCGCCATTGCCGGTATGTGCGACTCTGTAACCTCCCTGGGCCAGATAAAGCATAAGCAGTTCAGCGGTAGCAGGATCATCCTCTACGACAAGGATAAGAGGGGCGTCGCTTCTTCGCTCTTTCTGAAAGCTGAGATCATCAGCAATATCTTCAATTTCGACGTGCTGAGGCTTTACATCCTGCACCCTGCTGGCACTGTCCAGCAGCGGCAGAACAATGGTAAAAGTGCTGCCTAAACCCTCTTTGCTTTTTAAAAAAATCTCGCCTCCGTGGAGTTCCACAAGTCTTTTTGTGAGTGCCAGGCCAAGGCCGGTGCCTTCATATCTCCTCGAAAAACTGCCGTCGACCTGCACAAATTCAGAAAATATCATTTCGTGGTGCTCTTTTTTGATGCCTATGCCGCTATCGGTAACTGAAAGCTTCATGGAGGCATCAATCCCCGGAAAAGTCGTCAGATCTGAAACCCGGCCCCCTTTACGGCTGTCGATAATCTCTGTGCTCAATCTGATGTTCTCGTTTTCCGGACTGAACTTTACTGCATTGGAAAGCAGGTTATAAAGGATCTGCTTGAATTTTATCCTGTCGGCCCTGATAAATGATGTTGGTTCAGACAGGTTAAGCAGTATTTTCTGTTTCTTCCTCTCGGCGAGGGGCTGAATAATCGACTCCACTTCCGCTATTGCTAATGACGCATCGAAGTCCTCGTAATGCAGTTCCATTTTACCGGACTCAATCTTTGCTATATCGAGGATATTGTTGATTAACTGGAGCAGGTGGCTCCCGGAGTTATTTATGTTGGCCACATGCCTTTTTTGTTTGTCAGTAAGTGAACCGAATACCTCATCGGCAAGGAGATTGGAAAAGCCCAGAATAGAATTCAGGGGGGTCCGCAGTTCATGGCTCATGGTGGAGATGAACTGGCTCTTGAGGCGGCTAGACTGCTCCAATTCCCTGTTTGCCTTTTCGAGGTCTTTAGTCCTGTCGAAGACTTTTTCTTCCAGCCTTTCGTTAAGCTCCTGGAGTTCCAGGTTTCTCAGCTCGATTGCCTTCTCAAGCCTTTTTTTCTCGGTAATGTCCTTGCTTATCCCCACTGTGCCGTATATTTTGCCGCTGCCGTTTCTGATATATGAGATAGTAAGGCTCACATCGATTATACGGCCGTCCTTGGTCTTCAGACGGGTCTCATGGTTGGCAACGAAGCCGTCTTCCTTGAGTTTCCCCATGATGAAGTGCCTTGCTTCAGGTTCAACCCAGAGATCTTCAGCCAGAGTACCGGCAATCTCTTCCAGTGAATAGCCGAGGACCCTCGAAGCCCCTGAATTGAACTCGACGATCCGCCCATCGGTATCGGTCGTTACGATTATGTCGGCAGAATTGTTCAGGACATTCTTGAGATATGTCTTGGTTTCGTACACAATCTCCATAGCTTTGAACTTTTCTATGGCATATGCGGCCTGGATGCCGAGAAGCGTTATAAACTCAATCTCCCGCTCAGACCAGACCCTGGGTCTGAAATCGTCTATATAGAGAATGCCGGTTATATGGTCGTTTGCAAATAGCGGCACAGCTGCAATACTCCTGATGCCCTCTTTCAGCAGCACGGCATTATCGACAAAAGAATGTCCTGCAACGTCAGAGATTATGGTGGGAATCCTTTTTCTGAGGATGTGGTCGGTCATGCCGCCCCCGCGTCTCTTCCAGGTTGAGACCTGAGAAAAGCCCTCTGAAAACCCCATCGATGCCGCAAGATTCAGATATCCTGTGCTTTCATCGTAAAGCGCTATGCTTCCTGCAGGCGCCCTCAGTGTTCTAAGCGCTTCCAGCAGCAGCGTTTCGAGTACCGCATCAAGCTTCTCGGAGGAGGTGAGGGCAACGCCGATGCGGTAAAGTTCTCTTGTTTCTTCCAGTAAAAGTTTTACTTCATCCCTGGCCTGTCGCCGCTTATCGACCAAATCCCATATCAGCCTGGCGCTTTTGCCGTCAATTATTCTTGTTTCCGGCGACTTGTACTTAAGGAACTCCGCGTCCAGATCATCCCTGCCGGTCACGTTAATTACAATGTCCGGCGATTTGGCGAGCAACTCCCTGAAATCGGATGTTGTGAAGATATTAAGTTGATTTGCCGTCTGAAGTCCGGGTGCCATCGGATTATTGTCGGCAATGCCTATGATTGAAATGTCGGTATCGCTGGCAAGAATCGAAAGGAGGGCGCTCCCACCTTTTCCTGCCCCGACTATTGCAATGGTACCCGTAAAAATCGACATGATAATAAAGACCTTCTCCTATACTCTACTACTGGTAACTATGATAATAGGAGTATTTATAGTTTGCTGTCAAGTTCCCTGTTGCCTGCTTTACTCGGCATCCCCAATGCATTACAATAACTAAAGCCTACGGACCATAAAGGAGCGGCAAATGCATTTTCAGGGCATTATAGGATTGCTGGTGTTGACAGGAGTTGCGTGGCTTGCCAGCGAAGACAGGCGAAAAGTGAATTACAGGGGGGCTATCGCTGGTATCGGCGTTCAGGTTTGTGTCGCCGCTCTGCTTCTTTACATTCCGATTTTCAAGAAAGTATTTCTGCTGCTGAACGGGCTGGTCCTGGCGCTTGAGGAATCTACCAGGGCAGGCACCTCATTTGTGTTCGGTTATGTAGGAGGCGGCTTGCCGCCGTTTATCGTAAGGGATGAGGCATCTAATTTTGTTCTGGCCTTTCAGGCACTCCCTCTGGTGCTTGTGATCGGCGCCCTTTCATCCCTTTTCTTTTACTGGAGGATCCTTCCGTATATTGTGAGGTCCTTTTCTCTGGTACTTCAGAAAACTCTGAACATCGGCGGCGCGCTCGGCCTCGGCGCTTCGACAACGATTTTTCTTGGAATGGTCGAGTCCCCGCTTCTTATAAAACCATACCTGAAGGAAATGACACGTAGCGAACTTTTTTCACTTATGGCTTGCGGAATGGCCTCTATAGCAGGAACCGTAATGATTTTATACTCAACCATACTTAAAGGAGTTATTCCCGACCCATTGGGAAATATTCTGACAGCCTCGCTTATTCACATAGCTGCAGCCATCACCATAGCGCGTATTATGGTACCCGAAGCCGGAAATCAGACGAGCGGGACGCTCATGCCGCGTCAAGCTTCTTCCAGTGCTATGGATGCGGTTGTGACCGGCACGATAGATGCTCTGCACCTTCTTTTAAATATCGTAGCCATGCTCGTAGTAATGGTTGCACTGGTGCATCTTGTTAACCTGGTGCTCGGCCTTTTCCCTGATGCGGGTGGAAGGCCCGTTACTTTGCAGCGGCTGCTGGGCTACGCGATGGCGCCTGTAGTGTGGCTGTTCGGCATCCCCTGGCAGGAGGCGCAGACCGCCGGCTATCTGATGGGTACGAAGACAATGCTCAATGAACTGCTTGCGTTCCTTGATCTGTCACATCTTCCACCCGAAGCTCTCAGTCAGCGCAGCAGGTTGATCATGACATACGCTCTGAGCAGCTTCGCTAATTTCGGGAGCTTGGGAATTCTTATCGGCGGCCTTGGCAGCATGGTCCCTGAACGCCGCAGCGAGATCGTCGGACTCGGAATCAAATCTCTGGTCGCAGGCACACTGGCCACTTGCATGACAGGAGCTGTAATTGGGATTCTTATATAAGGATGAAAATGCTGACCAGCCAGTTTGATATAGGCGGAATTAAAGGCCTCACCGAGGTGGAAGCCGCAGCAAGATTGGCGCGGTCCGGCTATAATGAACTCCCTTCATCGCGCAAGCGCTCTGTGCTTACTATTGCCGGCGAAGTAGTCCGTGAGCCCATGTTCCTGCTGCTGATTGCCGGCGGCGCTATATATTTATTGCTGGGCGACTGGCAGGAAGCCTTAATATTGCTCGGTTTTGTTTTTGTGGTCATGGGCATTACGTTTTACCAGGAGCGCAAGACTGAACGCGCTCTGGAGGCCCTGAGGGACTTGTCGAGTCCGCGTGCGCTGGTCATTCGTGAAGGAATACAAAAGAGGATACCGGGCAGGGAGGTCGTGCGTGGCGACAGCATTATCCTGGCGGAGGGAGACAGGGTCCCGGCGGATGCGCTGGTCCTCTTATGCGTGAATCTTATAGTCGATGAATCGCTGCTTACCGGCGAATCGGTGCCTGTGCGCAAAGCGACATGCGGACGTGATTCGGAAATGGTACGCCCCGGGGGTGAGGACCTTCCTTTTGTATATTCCGGGACGCTGATAGTGCAGGGGTTCGGTGTCGCAGAAGTGAAAGCAACGGGTGTTGACAGTGAGATGGGCAAGATAGGAAGGGCGCTGCAAACTATCGAGAGCGAGGAATCATTTCTGCAGAAGGAGACCGCGGTGATGGTCCGTAAACTCGCGATTTTCGGGCTGCTGTTTTGCGCGGTGGTCGTAATTGTCTATGGCTTGACGAGGGGAACATGGCTGAAGGGTTTCCTTGCAGGAATCACCCTTGCGATGGCATTGTTGCCCGAAGAATTACCAGTAGTGCTTACCATTTTTCTTGCACTCGGTGCATGGAGAATATCGAACAAAAGAGTGCTCACCAGAAGAGTGCCGGCGGTGGAAATGCTTGGTTCAGCCGGCGTGCTGTGTGTGGACAAGACCGGCACGCTGACTCTCAACCAGATGGCTGTCCGAAAGATTTTCGCTCACGGCGGCATGCGTGATGTACGAGGGACGGGGGACAATCTTGAGGAGGACTTACATGAGATTGTTGAGTTCGCTATCCTGGCCAGTCAGACCAATCCTTTTGATCCAATGGAAAAAGCTTTAAATGATCTGGGCCTGAAAGCCCTTCGAGATACTGAACACCTGCACGGCAACTGGACGCTGGTGCAGGAATATCCCTTATCGAAGGTACTGCTCGCTATGTCGCGGGTCTGGAAATCACCTCATAACGATCATTACATTATAGCCTCAAAGGGCGCCCCCGAAGCTATTGCCGATATATGCCACCTTGACGAGAGTTACATGCGGAACTTGTCTGGGCACATAAATGCTATGGCTGAAGAGGGGTTGAGAGTCATCGGCGTTGCAAAGGCCGAATTCAGCGAGCAGACCCTGCCGGGCGTGCAGCATGACTTTACATTTAAATTCCTCGGTCTTATCGGGTTTGCCGATCCGGTACGCCCCGAAGTTGCATCTGCCATACATGAATGTGACACCGCAGGTATCCGTGTGGTCATGATCACGGGAGATTATCCTGTAACGGCACTCAATATCGGATCGCAGATAGGGCTGAAAGCTGCCGGGTTGATTACCGGGCCGGAACTCGATATGATGGACGACGAAACGTTACGGCACAGGATTAGAGATATAAATATTTTTGCGCGGGTTGTCCCTGAACAGAAATTGCGCATCGTTAACGCACTGAAGGACAATGGCGAAGTGGTAGCTATGACGGGTGACGGGGTAAATGATGCCGCTGCATTGAAGGCGGCGCACATAGGGATAGCGATGGGAGGCCGCGGCACGGACGTAGCGCGCGAGTCTTCTGCGCTGGTCCTGCTGGATGATGATTTTTCGTCGATCGTTCAGGCGGTCAGGATGGGCCGAAGGATCTTTGATAATCTTAGAAAGGCAATGGCATATACTTTTGCAATTCATATCCCGATTGCCGGCATGTCGCTTCTGCCGGTTGTTTTTAATTGGCCGCTTGTGCTTTTGCCTGTTCATATTGTATTTCTCGAACTGATTATAGACCCGGCCTGTTCAATAGTCTTCGAAGCCGAGAACGAAGAACCGGGTATAATGGAACGTGCTCCGAGAAACTTGCGGGAGCCCTTGTTCGACAAAACAATGATCACCTTCAGCGTGTTGCAGGGAGCAAGTGTGCTGCTTGCAGTGTTTGCAGTTTTTATTATAGCTATACACAGCGGGGTTGGCGAACTTGATGCGAGGACCCTGAGTTTCACAACGCTGATTATATCGAATCTCGGGCTTATCATAACAAACCGCTCATGGACCCGCACGACCTTTGCTACACTCCGCACCAATAATGCTCCGTTTCAGTGGGTAATAGGAGGGGCTGTTTTTTTCCTTGGAGCAGTGCTCTATGTTCCGTTTCTAAGGGCCGTGTTCCGTTTCAGTATTCTGCACGTCAGTGATCTGTTAATTTGTTTTGCTGCCGGTGTTACCAGCATTTTATGGTTTGAGGGATTTAAAATGTATAATAAAAAAAATAGATCGTCGGTCAAGGGCGAAGGGTCAGGCAGCACGGTATTACAAGGTCGTTAAATTGACCCATGCCGCCTTGACTCTCCGATATTGAAACAATGGACAAAGGCACAATTCTTCGCTCACTGGTAGAGACGTACGGCTACTACGCATTGCTTGCCGGTACGTTTATTGAAGGAGAAACGATACTGCTTATAGGCGGTCTCGTTGCTCATTTGGGGTATCTCGATCTTCCTGTTGTAATGCTGGTGGCGTTTATCGGGAGTTTCTCCGGCGACCAACTGTATTTTTGCATAGGGCGGCTCAAGGGCAGAGAATTGCTGTCGAGGTATCATCACTGGGAAAAGAGGGTGGATAAGGTGCATTGTCTTATGGCCCGATACCACGATCTCATAATGGTCGGCTTCAGGTTCGTGTATGGCATCAGAATTTTGACTCCTATAGTCCTGGGTATGAACAATGAAGTAAAGACTGGCCGGTTTCTCGTGTTTAACGCCATAGGCGCTGTTATATGGTCCGTCTCTATAGCTTTGGCCGGATATTTTTTCGGGTATGCCCTGGAGAAGCTTATCAGGGCCGTTAAACACTACGAAATCGCTGTTCTGTTCGCCATCGCCGGCATTGCAACGGTCTTTTGGATTGCCCGGCATCTACGAAGAAAGAGGCTATGAAAGAGGCTGCATCTGTGTTATAATCTTTTGACTGTAACATCGTTATTGGAGGCCATATTTGAAGAGGGTACTCATAGATAGGCTTAAGCCGGGGATGAAGCTGGCAAAACCTGTGGTGAATGACGCCGGCATGATCCTTATAGGTGAAGGTACGTTATTGACGGGTACTCATATTAACCGCTTGGAGAATATGAGCATAAGCAGTGTGTTTGTGGAGGGAACTTCAGGCCCTGCAAAGACCAAGGAAGAACTGATTGCCGAGTTGGACGCGCGGTTCAGGAAGACAGAAGATGAGCCATACATGTCGACCTTGAAAAGGATCATGAAAGAGGTCATAGAAGGGATGAACGGCTGATATGGATGCCCGGGATATTCGATCTCAGATTGAAACCGTTGATACTCTGCCTACAATACCGAGTATCCTGAGAAAGTTGCTGGCTGTTATCGAGAAGCCTAAGATTTCTATTAACGAGATAGGCAGTTTTATTGCCAATGACCCGGTGCTGACGTCCAGGGTGCTCAAAGTTGTCAACTCTCCAATATATGGTTTTCCCGGCAGAATCTCGTCCTTGAATCAGGCCTTGATACTTCTCGGTCTGAATGTTGTCAGAGGCATGCTGCTTGGAGTTTCTGTTTTTGAAGCCATGCAGAAAACTATGGTCGGCCTTTGGGAGCATTCGTTGGGCTGCGCAATCGCGTCCCGGATTATTGCAAAGAAGAAGGGGTTAAAAGAGCCTGAGGAAATATCTATTGCCGGTCTGTTGCATGATATAGGCAAGGTCGTCATGGGGCTTAAATTCCCTGATGAATATGCCCTGGCAGTAGGAGATGCTCAAAAGTCGGAAGTTTTCATGATAGACGCTGAGAGGAAACATTTCAACATCACCCATGCCGATGCCGGGGGATGGATTTCACTGAAATGGAATTTTCCCCAGAACCTTGTTGAGCCCATAGAATATCACCACAAGCCGCATCTTTCCAAGAACGTGCCTTTGCAGACGGCAATAGTACATTTTGCCGACATTATGACGCGCGCGGCCGGGTTTGGCTTTTCGGGCGATAATTTTGTGCCGGCAGTGCATCCGTCTGTATGGCCGGTGCTCGGCTTGTCCGACGCGGAGTTGAAGGAAATCATTCAGGAATTTGAGGAGTCATTGGGTCAGGCTGAGGATTTCCTGCTTTCGGATGAGTAGTGCCAAGACAGTAGTAGTGGTCTCAAAAGACCCTGTACTGATAAGCATCATCGACAGGTTACTGAAGGGTATTTACAACGTAGTTGAATTTGCCGCCCTCCATTCATCGCTTGACTATATTTACAGTTCAATCCCGGATGTGTTGCTTATCAGCATAACTTCTGATGAGCCTGCCATGATAACGGTACTTAACGATTTAAAGAGTGATCCGATTATGGGTCACCTGGCGGTTTTTGCAGTCCTGGGCGATGACGTAAAGGTCCCGCATTGGGATTATCTCCTGGCTGATGATTACGTCAAACGTTCTTCTCTCGAATTGGAAATACTGTCCCGCGTTGAATTGTGCATACAAAGGTCGGAGCGGATGGTCGAAGTGAATCCGCTGACAGGATTACCGGGGAACATTCAAATCACCAAGCAGATACAAAAAAGACTCGATGCAGGCGAGCAGTTCGGACTTGCCTATGCAGACCTCGATTATTTCAAGCCTTACAATGACCGCTATGGCTTCAGCCGGGGCGATGAAGTCCTTAAGATGCTGGGCAGGCTAATCCGCAATACCGTCAAAGAGATGCAGCCGGCCGGCAGTTTTGTCGGACATATCGGCGGAGACGACATTGTTTTTATCATGGACTGCGACAGCATCGAAGAGACGTCTGAGCAAATCACCGGTTATTTCGACGAGATTATTCCGACTTTTTACGATAGTGAAGACAGGGAAAAGCGTTCCATGGAATCCGTGGACAGGGAAGGGATTAGAAAAGTATTTCCTCTCATAAGCCTCTCCATCGGCATTGTCTGCAGTAGAAAAAGGCAATTTGACCATTATGGGGAGATGGCTGAAGTTGCTTCGGAGATGAAGAAATATGCCAAAACGGTACAAGGCAGCTGTGTCAAGATGGATAAACGGCATTTAAAGTGAGACTGGTCCGCTTTAATTACTTCATGCAACATTTCTTTACTCAAACAGCTTTATTATAGTGTCGGCCTTGTCCTCGATGGTCCTGATACTCTGCGATATGGTCCTGTGATCTTTTTTGATTTTGTGAAGCTCGTCGGCAATATTCAGGGCGGCAAGTATGGCGGCCTTAAGCGGAGTTATGTGAGGAGCCGTAGAGTACACCTCTTTAAGCTTTCCATCCACAAACTCAGCCAACTGGATCAGGTATTCAGGCGATTCGGTGTCACCTTTGATTATGTACCGTTGCCCGAGGATATGTACTTCCACATTTCCCATTGAGGACTATTTCAACTCAATCGACTCCAGTTCATTGAATAAATCTTCTATCCTGGTCTTTATCGCCGTTTTCTCGGCGACTAATTTATCCATTTCCTGGTCTTTGGCTTTCATCATGTTCTCAAGCTGTTCAACTTGTTTCTCGAGAATTGTCTTCTCATTTTTCAATATTTTAATCTTCTCCACCGCAAAGGCTATCTTCTCTTCAAAACTCTTCAATATATCCATCACTTCCTCCAAATAAATAATGCCATAGGCAAATCAAAATTCTGCGATAATAGACCGTTAGTTAAAAATAATACACAATTTCATGATAAAAAGCCAAATCAAGTTATAGTAAATAGGCCATAGCCCATTGTTTTAGAGTTCTCCCATATGAGTATGCGCCAAAGAAACGTCGCTATTGCCGTTGGAGCGCAGATATTCGAAATAAGATGTCATAACTTTCTTCACGTAATTTTTCGTTTCTCCATAGGGAATATCTTCTATAAACTCATCCACTGTCAAATATTTCCCGCGCTTCAACCAGTCTTTGACCGCATCCTCTCCCGCGTTGTACGACGCCAGGGCCAGGGGGATTGATCCGAACCTGTTGAGCAGATGTTTGAGGTAATAGCTGCCGAGCAGTATATTGGTCCGTGCATTGTATAGGCCGAGAGTATTTTTAAGGTTCACTTTAACATTTTTATTATATTTGTATGCTGTCTTAGGCATAAGCTGCATCAGGCCTATGGCCCCTGCAACAGACTGTGCCTGTGGCTCGTACCGTGACTCTTCGCGCATTACCGCAAGGATCAAATAAGGATCAAACGAGGTCATATTGGCAGCTTCAGCGACTTCAGGCCAGAAGGCAAGCGGGTAATACAGTTCGTGCAGCTCTTCGCGGTAGGCCAACTTTGAAATGATAGCGACGGAGGTCTTGTAATGGCCCAGTTTCTTCAGATTAGAGCTGATAGATACGAGTTCCGCAGTGGCCGGGTTCTTTTTTGAAAGCAGCAGCAACTCCGACGCAGCCTCATCTTTCAATCCTATTTTAGACAATATATCCACCCTTTCGGCAACGCGAGAATTCAAGGCGGTCGTGAGAGAAGCTCTGATGATAGGCGTCTGCTTGCATTTATTTCTCAGGCAATTCATATAGGCATAAAAATCATGGCTGCCCTCCCGGTCCGGGAAGGGGGCCGATTTCTCCTTATCGCCGAGCAATTCTTTGCATTTTCTGTTCCAATAAGTATATTTCGGTTCCCCGTAAGTCTCGGCAAGCAGCGAGAGAAATTTGGATGCTTTCTTGTAATCTCTTGATAAATAATATGCCCATCCCGTGGCCCAGAGGACCTCTTCCCTGGCAGCAGGATATAGCTTGAGAGTATCGTCGAATAGCTGTAGGGCCTCCTCGCTATTGCCTTCACGTCTTCTCATAGAGCCGTACGCTATCATTACTTCTGCCATCCTCTTGTCGCGGCTGCTCTCGAATTCCGGAATTTCCGCCTTGAATGCGTCCATATCGCCGGTCCTGAAAACTGAGCGGGCCCTCCAGAAAGCGTTGTTTGTTTTTTTATAGAGTTCTGCCGCTTCCCTGTATTTCTTCTGCATGAAAAGAGAGTATGCAAGGTTGTCGATAATCTGCGGCTTATCGCGCGAGTTGTCGTTATTAAGGCCCAGCGCCTCACGCAGTGTTTTCTCTGCCTCATCAAACTGCCAGACTGAGATCAGTGCCTTGCCTTTTTTGATAAGGTCCTCGACTGTGATGTCGGAAGGCGAAAGCTCATTGTACGCATTGGCGGACAAAGGACAGACAGAGCTGAACACTTCCCTCAGGAGTTCTTTAGCTTTTGCCCGCTCGTTGTTTGCCTTGAGGTATTGAGCATACATATACTTGAGTTCCATATTCGACGGGTATTCCCTGACAAGGGAATCCAGCGATTTCCCGGCAGATGGATCATTCTGCTTCAGCAGCAATTCTATCTCGCTTAATCTTGCCTTCTTGAGGAGAGGTGATTCCTTATATTTCAGTTTAATGGTCCTGAGGTCCTCGATAGCGCCAGCATGGTTCTCCTTGCCCTCGTATGCCTTGGAACGCCACAGTAAAGCATAATCGCCTATGACCGGTAATTTTTCATAAGCGGCAGTCAGTAAAAGAATCGCCTTGTCATACTCGCCGTTTTCGAGGCTGTTTTTGCCCTGAAGAAGGGATTGCGCGGCATCATAGTTTTTATCATTGACTGCATTTGCTCCTTCAGCGGCAGAGGCCAGCCCCGATGGTGAAAATGACGCATAAGCAAAGACAATGGCAACAAGAACTGAAAAGAGGAGGGAAAAAAGATGCGCAGGAGAGCGTCTGCTAAAACTTTTTAAGGTAATCAATGTAGGCATCATAATTTCTTTTTGTTTCATCCAGACTGTCTCCTCCGAACTTCTCAAGAAAGGCATCGGCTATGACAAGAGCGGCCATGGCCTCGCCGATTACAGCTGCTGCCGGCACGGCACAGGTATCGGAACGCTCATATGCCGCTTTCAAGGATTCTTTAGTTATTAAATCAATTGAATGCAGCGGCTTTTTCAATGTCGGTATGGGTTTCATAACTGCCCTGACGACAACGGGCATCCCATTGGTAATCCCACCCTCGATCCCTCCGGCGTGATTCGTCAGCCTGTAAAAGCCGATGCCTCCTTCGGAAGGCTGTTGTTTGTTGTCCGGTTCCGGATCTCTGTAAAAAATTTCATCCATTACCTGAGAGCCGAACTTGTCTGAACAGGCAAATCCATCACCGATTTCGACCCCTTTGATAGCCTGAATTCCCATGAACGCCTGCGAAAGCATGCCGTTCAGCCGCCTGTCCCACTGTATATGGCTGCCCAAGCCCGCCGGGATTCCGGCAGCGACCACTTCGAACCTGCCGCCCAGAGAGTCGCCATTCTGCTGGGCTTTGTCTATCAGTGCGGTCATGTTGCCCGCGGTATCGGCGTCAGGGCACCGAACTGGAGAAGCATCGATCTTTTTCAGAAAATCGGGGACCGCCAGTCTGGAGCGCAATTCGTTCAGCATAGTCTCCGGCATGGCTGCGGTGCCGATCTGCGTGACGCAGCTCCCAATATGCACTGAAAAAAATGAGAGGAATTTCCTGGCTATTGCGCCAAGAGCTACCTTCATCGCTGTTTCCCGCGCACTGGAGCGTTCAAGGACGTTCCGCACGTCTTTGTGATTGTATTTCAGCGCTCCGCCGAGGTCGGCATGACCGGGGCGCGGTTTAGTAACTGGTGCCAGAGAGCCCTCGTGGACGCTTTCCGATGACATGCCTTCCTGCCAGTTCATCCAGTCCCTGTTCTCGATGAGCAGCGCAATAGGAGAACCGATGGTTTTCCCCCATCTGACCCCAGAGAGTATCTGGGCGCGGTCCTGCTCTATTTTCATCCTGCCGCCGCGTCCGTATCCGAGCTGCCTTCTCTTCAGTTCGTCGTCGATGTCCTCCGACGACAGGGCCATGCCGGAGGGTATTTTTTCGATAATGCCGACGAGAGCCTTGCCGTGTGATTCGCCTGCTGTTAAAAATCTCAGTATGTTCATACTCTTTTAAAATAACGCGAACAGGCACTTAGCGTCAATGTTTGTCTTTGATGGCTTCAGAACTTGAACCTGAGACCGCCGTTTACCCACCGTTGCGGGTTGGGTTCTACGTTTGACGTATAGTAAGAACCGCTGAACAAGTTGTGGACCGTCAGAAAGACCTCAGCGCTGGTCTTTTCCGTGGTATAGATTTTTTTGGTCAGGGCCAAATCCCAGATAAAGGTATCATACTTCGCAAGCTGCGAAGCCGGCTGGTCCCACCAAACATAGCTGCCCATTAACTGCGCCACGAAGGATTTTCGGTTATCGTATTTCAGACCCAGGAAGTAAGAATAGTTTACTGTGGGGTCAGGGGAGGAATCGTCGTTTTTATGCACATAGGCGTTGCCAACCTTCAGGGAGATGTTGTAGAGAGGAACGGTCTCTGCTTCAAACTCGTAGCCCTGACGTGTGGCATGGCCCCCGTTACGGTAGGTTTGCGCCAACCTGTTTGTACTATCCAAAACCAGTTCGTTTGATGTGTCATGACGGAAAACAGTGGCCTTCACATGCACTGAATCCGCTATCCCGGTCTCGAGGCCTGTCTGATAAGACCAGCCGCTCTCTGCGGTAAGGTTAGGGTTAGGGACAAGGAAAATCCCACCGCCCGCGGTTAAGCCGATGCCGGGTGTGGTAAAGCCGCGCGCAACAGAGGCCCGGGCCACGGTATGTTCTCCCAGGTTATAAGTTGCGCCGATGCTCGGGCTCACAAAAGAGCCGCTGATGCTGTCGTGGTCGAGCCGGATGCCCGGCGTAACGGCCAGTTTGCCAAAAACAATAGTGTCATTGGTAAATAGTGCCCATTTGCTGATGCCCGGGCTGACCATGGCGCTTGCCGGCAATCCAATAGATTGATAAAGCGGCCCGGCATTGATTGTCTGGGTCATGGTACCATGGCTGATTTCCGCTCCAAACACCGCTGTGTGCATGCCGCCGGTATAGAGCAACTTCAGGCTGCCCCCCAAGGTATCTTCATCCCAGATCGACTCTTTAAGGAGAGTACCCGGGCTAAGAAAATCAATCGTAGCATCATCTTTCTGTCGAAAGGTATAGGCCGCGGCTTTGAGGCTCAACTCCGGCGATATCCTGTAATCCAGAGCGCCGGTTACAAAAAAGTAAGAGAACTTGCTCGTCGCGTTAATATTAAATTCAGGAACGTCCCCCGCATTTACAAAGGGCTTACTGTAGCCTACGGTAAAGAGCATATCAATATCGCGGGAGGGAGCCGCACTCAACTTTGCATACAGGTTGTCCTGAGAATAATTCCGTTTGTTTCGCAATCCGTCCGAACTTTGCTGCCCCGCATAAATATAGTAAGCGACAGGGCCGCCTTTGCCCAACAACTCCGCGCGTAAATCCCGGGAATTGGCTTCTCCGTCAGAGGCGCTTACCATCCCTTTGGGAAGGGTCGTATCACCCGCGTTTTTGGTTATGATGTTGATGACGCCCCCGAGGGCGGAACCCCAGGCCGATGAGGCCGGACCCTTGATAATCTCGATCCGCTCGACGATCTGCACCGGTATGGAAAAAACATCGACCTCGCCGCCGGAGAGCGCGTTCCATAAAATACCGTCCAACAGCACCGTGACATGCCGGCTCTCCGACCCCTGTATATGGGGCAGCGAACCGCTGTTGAAATCGCTGCCGTTAAAATCGATAAACAGGCCCGTGACCCGGCTCAGTGCCTCGGCAATGCTGTGGGCGTTCATGTCCTCGATGTCTTTTGCTGTGATAACAGATATGTTTTCTGCAACCTGCGAGACTGGTTTTGTAGTGCGCGTAGCTGTCTGCACGTAGAGGTCTTTCTCCGCCCAGAAGAGGAGCAGCTCAGCCCTTGTTGTATTTAAGGCAAGCTGATCATTGACTGAAGGGTTTTCAGATGGTATTTCCGAAGCGTTGCTGAAAACCGGCATGCACAGTAATGAAGATAAGAACGAGAAGAACAGCAACGTTCTAAACATGACCACCTCTTTCATTAGCGGCGCTGAATGAATGACAGGGATTTTCGTTTTCAGTCTGACAGTAGAATATCACGCGTAATGAAAATTAGCAATTTCGAATCATTGAGTGCCGTCTGCAATTGTGATAGAATAGCGGTCATGAAGATAAGCAAGGAAACGCAGGCCCTCATAAAGGGAGAATCAGGAAATCCCTTTGCGGTCCTCGGCGTTCAGCGCTCTGAAGGCCGGTTGTGCATAAGGGCTTTTTTGCCTGATGCAAAAGAGGCGTGGGTCCTGCAGCATAAGGGAACTGCAAAGAAACGTTTTCTTAAAATGTCGAAAGTGCATAAGGATGGTCTGTTTGAGGTCTTTCCTGAACAGGCTTCACGATCTTTCAGGTATCAGTTCAGGATCACGACTGATCTTGATGAGGTAGAGGAATTTTATGACCCGTATTGCTTTCCTCAGGTGCTCACTGATTTTGATCTGCACCTCATCGGGGAAGGGACCCATTATAAGAACTATGAAAAGCTCGGGGCCCATGTAAGGGAAATAGATGGCGTAAGAGGCGTCCATTTTGCTGTCTGGGCGCCTAATGCAAAAAGGGTCAGCGTAATCGGAGACTTCAACAGGTGGGACGGCAGGAAACATCCGATGCGCCTTCTCGGCAATTCAGGGATATGGGAGCTTTTTATCCCTGGACTCGGTGAGGGGACCGTGTATAAGTTTGATGTCCTTTCTCTTTACGATAATTACAGGGAGCTGAAAGTAGATCCCTTTGCATTTTTCTTCGAGGTGCGGCCCAAGAGCGCTTCGATTGTTTATGACATCGGGGACAAACACGAGTGGCAAGACGCCGAGTGGCTTGCACAGCGCGGAGAGAAGAACTGGTTCACATCTCCGATGGCAATCTATGAAGTGCATCTCGGCTCGTGGATGCGGCCTGACGATGATGCGTCGGGCTTTCTTACGTACAGGCAGCTTGCCGGCAGATTGGTCCCTTATGTGAAAGAACTGGGATATACTCACATAGAGTTTCTGCCTATGGCCGAACACCCGCTTGATGCGTCATGGGGCTATCAGACCATCGGCCACTATGCTCCGACGAGCAGGTTCGGGAGACCCGAAGACTTTATGTTTTTTATCGATTGCTGCCACCAAAACGGCATAGGTGTCATAGTGGACTGGGTGCCGGCCCATTTCCCCAAGGATGCTCATGGCCTGGCGTTCTTCGACGGCACCTGCCTTTACGAACACGCAGACCCCAGAAAGGGGGAGCATAGGGAGTGGGGGACGCTGGTATTTAATTACGGACGGAATGAGGTAAAAAATTACCTTATATCCAATGCGCTGTTCTGGCTTGATAAATATCATATCGATGGCCTGCGGGTCGATGCAGTAGCTTCAATGCTCTATCTGGACTACTCAAGGAACCACGGTGAATGGATACCTAATATGTATGGCGGAAACGAGAACCTCGAGGCGATAGACTTTCTGAAGACATTTAATGAGGTGGTGCACCGTTATCATCCCGGAGTGCTCACCATAGCCGAAGAGTCGACGGCCTGGCCTGGAGTTTCAAAGCCCACGCACCTCGGCGGCCTCGGTTTCAGCATGAAGTGGAACATGGGCTGGATGCATGACACTCTCAAATTTTTTTCGAATGAGCCTGTTCATAGAAAGTACCATATGAACGATATAACATTCAGCTTGATATACGCCTTTACGGAGAATTTTATTCTTCCCTTCTCGCATGATGAAGTGGTCTACGGCAAACGGTCCATGCTCAATAGAATGCCTGGAGACATGTGGCAGAAATTCGCCAACCTCAGGGTGTTGTACGGTTATATGTACGGTCATCCGGGCAAAAAGCTCCTTGTAATGGGATCCGAATTCGGCCAGTGGAATGAATGGAATTTTGACAAGGGCCTCGACTGGGACTTGCTTGAGTATGAACCGCATCAGAAATTGATGAAGTATATTACCGACCTTAACGCTCTTTATAAGAGTGAAGCGGCCTTTTACGAAGTGTGTTTTGAATGGCAAGGTTTTCAATGGATTGATTTCCACGATGCCGATAACAGTATTTTATCGTTTGTCAGAAGGGCCAAAGACCCGGAAGACTTTCTTGTCTTTGTGTTCAATCTGACACCTGTTCCTCGTTACGGTTATCGCATCGGTGTCCCACGCGGAGGGTTCTACCGCGAGTTGCTCAACAGCGACTCAACTGTGTATTGGGGAGGGAATATGGGTAACTGCGGAGGTCTTCAGGCTGATAACATTGTCGCTCAGAAGGGCTTTCCCTGCTCTCTCAAACTGGTGCTCCCGCCGTTGTCTGTGCTTGTATTCAAGCCTAATAAAGACTGAAACTTCTTTACTTTTTCCCCATCTTCACCAGGCTTTCCCGAAAGACTTTATAGAACTGGTCATTGTCCGCAACAGATTTTTTGAGGATGGCTTTAAGGTTTGTCAGGTCTTTTTCATTCACCACAATATTTGCGCTCTTCGCAAACGCAGCCATATTGTCGCCTGTCTTGAAGTCCTTGCCTGTGAGGGCCAGGAAGATGTGCCGCCGAGTCGTCATGGGCATGGCCACAAGGTGTGAGTATACAGCATTGCTCTCCGGCGCGCTTCCGCCGAACCGCTCGTCGAGGACAATCAGTCCGTACTGATTGAACCTCAGCTTTTCGAAGGCTTCGTCTGCCGTTGATGCAAACTCTATGCTGTATTTAAGCTCGGCAAGGGCCGAATTCACCTGGTTCCTGAAATCGGCATTGTCGACGCAAACAAGGGCGTTTCGTAATTCATCTTCGTACTCTTCGGTATCTCCTGCATGTGGTGCCATATATGTTCCTCCTGACTGCCGGTCCCTGCTGCCGGCTACTTTGCTTTGATACGCTTATCGTAATCGGCATCGAGTTTCAGTCCCTCGATATCGGTCGTCTTTTCGCCTTTGCCGGCCTTGATTAAGTCTATGCCTCTGCCGACTATCGGTTTTCTGGAAGCGTAAGCCATAGCTGTTTCTTCCGTGATCACCCCGTCTTTGTAAAAGTTCAGGATCGCCTTGTCGAAACTCTGCATTCCGTAGGAATCTCCGGCCTCAATGATCTCGTAGAACGTTTTGCCTTCTGATTCCCCGTTCAGTATCGATTCCTTCACTCGCAAATTGGTCCTCATGATTTCGATGGCAGCTATTCTGCCGCCTCCTACCTTGGGCAGCAATCTCTGGCTCACCACCCACCTTACCGTATCGGCAAGGCGTGTCCGTATCTGCTTCTCCTCCTCCTGCTCGAACATGCCGACGATCCTGTTGATAGTCTGACCGGCGTCTATGGTATGCAGAGTGGAAAGAACAAGATGGCCTGTTTCAGCGGCTGACATGCCAATCTCAACGGTTTCCCTGTCTCTCATTTCACCCACCAGGATCACCTTGGGGGCCTGGCGGAGCGCTGCCCTTAATCCATTGGCGAAGCTGTCGAAGTCTATGCCCATCTCCCTCTGGTTAAAGGTGGCCTGCTGGTGAGGATGCGAAAACTCGACAGGGTCTTCCAGTGTAATAATATGAATGGATTTTGTCTCGTTGAACAGCCTCAGGACAGCGGCGAGGGTCGTGGACTTACCGCTCCCGGTAGCTCCAGTCACCAGCACCAGCCCATTTTTTTCTTTTGTGATTTCGGCGAGGATTTCAGGCACTTTCAATTCGGCTATAGTAGGGATGATGGTGGAGAGCCTTCTCAGCACAATGGAATACGAGCCGCGCTGGGAAAATATATTGACCCTGAACCTGGCTTTTTCAGGCAAATAATAAGACAGGTCGCATGAGCCCTGGCTTATCAGTATTTCGCTGAGGCGGCGGTCCGAGTTCATAAGGTTGAGCGCCAATATCTCGGTCTGAAAAGGCGTCAGGTTGTCCAGTTTAACGCCGGTAAATGGAACAGGGGACAACTGACCTGAGGCCTCGACTTGCGGAGGTTTGCCTGCAGTAATATTGAGGTCTGATACATTGGAATGGCTGTCCAGCATCGTATTAAGAATATAATCGAGTTCAGCTCTTCTCATAACTTCCTCCTTAATCGCATGGCGCAAAGGGCATAGTGCAAAAAAATTATTTTTGCCGCTTTTTTGGCTCTTTGCTTTTCGCGCTTTTAGAAGTCCGGCGGCGGCTCTTTCAGGAAAGGCACGAACTTCTGTTTGTCTATAGACTTGTCATAGGCATCTTCAGGGGCAATCCATTTTTTCTGAAGCAGCTCCATTATTGCGTCGTCGAGGGTCTGCATGCCGTATTTCTTGCCGGTCTGCATGGCGGAAGGCAGCTGGTGGGTCTTGGCCTCCCTTATAAGATTGGACACCGCATACGTTATGACCAGCACTTCCAGCGCCGCGCATCTGCCTTTCTTATCGATGCGTTTGAATAGGTTTTGCGCAATAACGCCTTTTAATGACTCCGACAGCGTGGTCCGAATCTGGGCCTGCTGGTTTGCGGGAAAGACATCAACAACCCTGTCAACTGTCTTTGGCGCGCTCGTGGTGTGCAGCGTGCCGAAAACGAGATGTCCCGTCGACGCCGCTTCCAGGGCCAACTGGATAGTCTCAAGGTCTCTCATTTCGCCGACGAGAATAATGTCGGGGTCTTCACGCAGCGCTCCTCTCAACGCAGCTGCAAAAGACCTTGTATGAGTGCCTATTTCGCGGTGGTTTATAATACAGCCCTGGCTCTTATGGACAAATTCAATCGGGTCTTCAACAGTTATAATGTGGTCTTTCCGCTGCTTGTTTGCGTAATCGATGATGGCCGCAAGTGTAGTTGATTTACCGCTTCCCGTAGGGCCTGTGACGAGGACCAGCCCTTTTTGAAGAAGAGCGAATTTCTTGCATACTGCCGGAAGACCGAGTTGCTCGGCAGTCAGTATGTCACTCGGAATTTCCCTGAAGACTGCAGCAACTCCATATTTTTGGCGGAAAAAATTGGCACGATAGCGGGCCAATCCAGGTATTTCATAACCGAAGTCAACATCGCCGGTCTCTTCAAATATTTTTACCTTCTCCTCCGGCGCAATTTCGTAAAGCATGGCCTTCAGCTCATCATTCTCAAGTGGGTTATATTGCACCCTCTCCATTTCACCCCTGATGCGAAGTATGGGCTGAGAGCCTGACACGAGATGAAGGTCAGATGCGCCTTGTTCATGCATCAGTTTGAAAAAAGCATCGATTTTTGCCATCGTGCAACTCCTCCATGAAAGTATTGAAGATCTCTGCAGCCCGCTGCAGGAAAGCCGCTTGCCATCAATATTATCACATTGTCAATGGCAACGCCAGAGACACTTATATCAAACCGGCCCAAGTTTTGTCAAGAAAGAGCAGGGGGCCTGGCCTTGTTGGTGAAATCGCCGATGATCTCTATGTCACCCATGACGACCAGAGTGTGATTTGCGGCAAGCACCGTGGTTTTGGGGGGATTGAAAATATAGCTGTCCTTTTCAGCATCCTTCAGGGCCACTACAGTCATGCCTTGCCTGTCAAGCATGCCGGTGGCTTGCAGCGTTTTCCCCTTAAAAGGGGAGCCCTCGGCTATGTCAATGTGCTCGACACGGATGGTTTTGTCCTTGGACCTGAGCATTACATCAAGGAAAGTCACAATAGACGGCCGGAGCATCTCTGAAACCATTCTCATGCCTCCGATAAAATTCGGCATTACTACCCCGTCGGCGCCGGCCATCCTCATTTTCTGTTCCGACTCTTCCTCGACAGCCTTTGCTATTACCCTGATGGACGGGTTCAACTGCCTGGCCGTCAAGACGACAAGCAGGTTATCGGCATCAGTATGCAGTGCCGAGATAAGGCCTTTAGCTTTTTCAATTCGGGCCAAGTTCAGTATTGCGTTATGTGTCGCGTCACCTTCAATAAACAATATCTCCTGGCTCGAAAGATAATTGATCTTCTGCTGGTCTTTTTCGATTACCAGAAAATCCCGCTTTGTTTTTATCAGTTCATCGATAACATACCTGCCGGTCTGGTCCGCGCCGCATATAATATAGTGATTAACGAGCCTATTGATCCTGTTCTGCATTTTCCTCCTCCTTAACACATCGCTGAATTCTCCCCCGACAATGAATGCAGTAATTGACGATACGCCGTAAACCAGTGCTCCTGTTCCGAAGAGAATGAGCATGATCGTGAATATCCTGCCGCTGTCCGACAAGGGGTGGACCTCACTGAATCCGACAGATGAAATGGTGATGACTGTCATGTAGAAGGCATCAAGCGTGGACCACCCTTCAATTAACTGGTAGCCGCTCACGCCGGTAAAAAAAACAATGAGCAGTATTAATGATATTGATTTCAGGCGTTCGTATATCATAATTAATCGGTAATCTCCAGTAATGATACCATAATTAACGACCAAGAGCAGCCGGGACATAACTACGAATATGAATAACGTGGGACGGTTGAAATTGATTTTATAAAAAATGTTATTCTACCGGTAAATCGCTCGAACGGGGTCACATAAACCATGGCAGATGAACCATTAATTACGGTAAGTGAGGGTTATCTAAGGGGGATTGAAAAGAAGGTTGAAGGCCTGAAAGCCCTCTTTGAAATGTCAGCCATAATTTCCTCTACCCTTGACCTCAATGATCTTATGCAACTCGTAATGGAAAAAGCCAAAAATGAATTGCAGGCCGAAGCATGCTCTATCCTTTTTTACAATAGGGAAACCAATAAGCTTGAGTTCGAGATAGCCCTATGCACGGACAAGTCCACTTCCGACCTGCTCAAGCAGAAAGTCATCCTCGATGTCGGTCAGGGCATAGCGGGATGGGTAGCTGAAAAGCTGGAGCCTCTGATCATCAACGATGTCCAGGCGGACAAACGCTTCTGTGGTGATGTCGACAAGCAGACGGGCTTCATTACTAAAAGTATTGTGGCCGTTCCCCTAATCGGCAGGGGCGGACTTATCGGAGTGGCCGAATTGCTCAATCCAGGGAAGAAAGATTATGACCCTGAGATTTTTGAAATACTCTGCAAGCAGTTTGCGATAGCTATCGAAAACGCGTTGCTTCATAAAGAATCTATCGCGAAGGAACGGCTAAGGCAGGAACTCGAGATCGCCGCTGAGCTTCAGAAGAGTTTTCTTCCTAAATCGCCTTTTTTCAAAAAAGGCAATATGAACGTCAGCGCGGTAAATATATCAGCTGCAAAAGTCGGCGGTGACCTTTATGACTTTATTGAACCGGCCGAAAATATGGCTGGAGTCATTATAGGCGATGTTTCGGGCAAGGGTGTTTCCGGCGCGCTTTATATGTCTAAAATAATAAGCGATTTTAAATACCTGGGCATATCTGCAGACTCTCCGGACATTGTTCTCAATCGTCTTAATGCGCTGCTTGCCGACGCGCCTCACGGCATG
This sequence comes from Nitrospirota bacterium, assembly GCA_015233655.1. Lineage (GTDB taxonomy): Bacteria > Nitrospirota > Thermodesulfovibrionia > Thermodesulfovibrionales > Dissulfurispiraceae > JADFXI01. The sequence goes on from JADFXI010000023.1 coordinate 24,029, forward strand.
TACCTTACGGCCGTCTACCTTATTATCGACACTATTACCGGAGCGGCCCGCGTTTCCGCAGCCGGCCACCCGCCGTTTATTCTCGTCACAAAAAAGGATGTGTCGGTCATGGACATCCTTTCCGGCCCGCCGCTCGGGATACTGCCGGCAGAGTATCCTTACACTCAGATGGATCTTTCAGTCGGCGACAGGCTCTTCTTATTCACTGATGGTGTTTTCGAGGCGAAGAGCAAGTCGGGGGAGCGGCTGGGGTTTGATAATCTGGTCGAATTTGTAAGAAAGCATAAGGACGCAAAACGCCTTTCAGATTTGGTAATAGATTATGTGAAAGACTTTTCGGAGGGAACGGAAATGGCTGATGATCTGACAATGGTCGAAATCGCATGGTCCGATATTCCGTAGCATGAAAAGCTGCGTAGTCCTGACCATTCCCTCAGATCCTCAATATCTGAAAGTTATCAGGGCTGTTGCTGGTCAAGTGAGTATTGTTGCGGGGATGTCCGTAAGCGAAGTTGATGAAGTCAGGTCAGCTGTCGATGAGGCCTGTTCGAATGTCATGAAATACGCTTATCGCGGAAACACGGAAAGGAAAATTGTGGTACAATTCCGCATCATAAAGGACAAGTTCGAGGTCATAATAGAAGATGACGGCATAAAGGCCAGTCCGGAAGCGATCAAGGGCAGAGACCTTGACGACATACGCCCGGGAGGACTCGGCATACATTTGATAAAGAGGGCCTTTGATTCGATGTCGTTCGACAAGAGAAAAAAGAGAGGGAACAGGCTCAAACTGATAAAACATACAAGGGGATGATATGACAGTAACTCTCAAGGAAATGAACGGCAAAAAAATAATGGCGCTTGCCGGAGAAATCGACATGAGCGCATCACCATTGCTTAGAAAGGAGTTAATGGCGCTCGTTAAGAAAAAGACCGATCCCTTGCTGATTGACTTCGAAAATGTTTCGTATATCGATAGTTCGGGCATTGCGACATTTGTCGAGGGACTGAAGGGCATGATGGCCTTCGGAGGAAAGCTGAAGCTGGCCGGCATGCCTTCCGGCGTCAAAGAAATATTCAGCTTCTCAAAGCTTGACCGTGTTTTCGAAATATACGGAAGTATAGATGATGCGATCAATAGCTGAGATTTTTTTTGGGGCGTTGGGAAGAAAGGCCCTTGGGTCTCTGAAGGGTCTGCATGATACCTCAAGACTCATTAATACGACTTTCTACTGGACGGTGGTATCGCCTTTAAGGGGTAAACCTGTCAGGCTCCGTGCAAGTGTTTCAGAAGTTGTTAAGACCGGCTATAACTCTATCCCTATTGTTTCGGTCATCGCTTTTTTTGTCGGCATTATCCTTGCGCTCCAGGCGGCATACCAGCTCAAAAAACTCGGGGCACTCATTTACGTGGCTAGTCTCGTCGGTGTTTCAATCACGAGGGAACTTGGGCCGATTCTTACGGCCATAATAGTTGCCGGCAGGAGCGGTTCGGCTTTTGCCGCCGAAATAGGTTCGATGAAGGCCGCGGAGGAAGTTGACGCCCTTATCAGCATGGGCATCAATCCCGTGCGGTTTCTTGTTGTGCCGAAGCTTCTCGCGATGATGCTTATGCTGCCGGCGCTTACAATAATAGCTGATGGTGTTGGGCTTTTCGGAGGTTTCTTTTTATCCGTTACCCTGCTTGGGATACATCCTTCAAATTACATACAGCAGACGGCTAGTTCTCTAATGCACAAGGACGTTTTTACCGGACTGGTAAAGGCATGGGCCTTTGGTGTAGCAATAACTATCGTGGGTGCTTATCAGGGCTTTAAAGTTGAGGGCGGAGCTGAGGAAGTCGGCAGCAGGACAACTTCTTCGGTCGTCATTTCGATTTTTATGGTCATAGTATTCGATCTGTTTTTTACGGTGCTGTTCTACTTTCTTACTTAAATGACAGAAATGGAAGATGCAATAAAAGTTAATAATCTGGTGACCCATTACGGAGACCGTGTAATTCTTAAAAGCATCTCCTTTGCGGTCCCCAGAGGCCAGACGACCGTGATCTTGGGAGGGAGCGGCTGCGGGAAGAGCACCCTTCTAAAGCACCTCATAGGCCTTCTGCGGCCCACAAGCGGACAGATCCTTATCAACAACGGCAATATCGCTGCCATGAACGAGGGGGAACTGGATGAAATAAGAAAAAAAATGGGGGTGCTTTTTCAGGGCGCCGCATTGCTTAACTCCATGACCCTTGCTGATAACGTGGCTCTTCCGCTCAGAGAGCATACGAAGCTGGAGGATTCGACTATACAGATCATGGTGCGCATGAAGCTCGACCTTGTCGGGCTTTCGGGTTTTGAACATTTTTTCCCATCCCAACTCTCCGGCGGCATGAAGAAGCGGGCGGGCCTTGCGCGGGCCATGGCGCTCGATCCGGAGTTTCTTTTTTTTGACGAGCCGTCAGCGGGGTTGGACCCCGTTACAGCCGCAGGGCTTGATAAATTGATCCTTAAATTACGGGATGTATTCAAGATGACAATAGTTGTGGTTACTCATGAACTTCCCAGTGTATTCATGATTGCCGATTATGTTATCATGCTTGACTTGGGAGATGTGGTCTTTGCGGGGACTCTCGATGAATTGCGCATATCGGAGCATCCGAGGGTGCGTATGTTCCTTGAAAGAAGACCGGAGACGGAAGTATATTCCCCTGAGGATTATTTCAGGTTTATTGCAGGAGACTGAAGGTCAATATGCCGTTATGCAATAATCACGTTGTCTGGGAGGGACCTTGGCTTATTTAAAAGAAGAGATTAAGGCCGGTTTTATCGTAGTCTTGTCGCTTGTTATATTGACGGGGTTTATTGTCCTGATCGGCGGTAGCCAGCTTTTTGAAAAGCTGGACATATATTACGTGAAAGTAAAGAATTCGGCCGGCCTGGAAACAGGGTCCAGCGTGAAGCTCGGCGGTGTCAGAGCAGGTAAAGTCGTCAGCATCACAGCTCCGGAAACAGCGGGAGAGCCTGTCGTTATAACTATCGGCCTTAAGAAGGGAACGCCGATTTACCAGGGTATCAGGGCCTCAATAACTCAGGTCGGGTTCGTCGGAGACCTCTATCTGCTTCTCTCGGTCAAAAATACGACTCCTGAACGCATCAAAGCCGGCTCGGAAATTCCTGCCGAAGAATCGGTTGAGTTCACAGTGCTCATGGCAAGGCTCGATGAGATATCCGGCTCGGTGAATAGTCTGCTTAAGGACGCCGGAAAGATTATGAGCAAGAAAAACATTGATAACATCGGAAGGTTGATCGAGGATACGGACAAAGCGGTAGTGACAGGGGCTACCAGTTTTGATAAAGTGGCTACTGCCCTTAAGAGCACTACCTCCAAACTGGACCGTGTGCTTGCGAACGTTGAGGAAGTGGTAAAGGACAACAAGGGCGATATCGCCCAACTCGTCAGAAAAGCGAAAGAAGACATGGAGAAAGCCGGAGACATGATTAATGCATTCGAGCAGACTGCGAAGTCAATTGATAAGACGTCACGCTCGGCGGACAGCATGATCAATCTTCAATCCCAGAATATCGATACGCTCCTTACCAGTTTGACCAGGACCACTGAAGACCTCCACGAGGTCTTGCAGGAAATCAAGAGCAAACCTTGGAGTATTGTTTATAAAGAAGGCGCTGCAGGGGAGGAATAGTATGTTGAAGCGTGTTGCCGTTGTTATTCTTGCATCTTTTTTTGTAGCTTGCTCATTGGCAGAAACGAAGATTTACAGTCTGTATGTGCCGCGTGACCAGGCGGCAGGGGACACTCGTGCTGCACTGTCGCTCGCCATACATATCGACTCGCCGCGCTATCTGGCCCAGCCTTATATTGCTTACAGGAATTCACCATACCAGCTTACTATATCCAAATATTCAAAATGGGACGCTTCACCTGGAGATATCGTAAAGGATGTTTTAAGGGATGCCTTCTCCTCGTCAGGCCCCTTCCGCGACGTCAGGCTCTCCCACGCCGTTCCTACGGGCTTCTATCTGCTTTCAGTCAACCTGAAGAAATTTGAATTGCTTGAAACTGCGGAAGGCCCTTTTGGAGAAATGGAATTTGACGCAGTGCTGTTTTCCCCTGACAATAAGGAGATTTACCACAGGACAATCTCAAAAAGGCCGAAACTGGATGACAAAACATTTGTGAGTCTTGCAAAAGGCCTCAGTAAAGGACTTGCCGAGGGGGTCAACGAGGTTAAATCCGGAATCGCAGGTGCTGTCCCGGCACTCTGATATCGCTGCACTAAGACCGCATAATTCTACGCGACAAAGGCTAACCTCGCTTGCACAAATTGAGTTTTGGTTGTTAGTATAAAAGACATGGTAGGCATTTTAAAGAAAATATTCGGCACAAAGAATGAGAGGGAGCTTAAGAGGCTCTTCTCGGTAGTGGATGAAATCAACGGTCTTGAACCTGCAATCTCGGCATTAAGCGACACTGATTTAAGGGCCAAAACCGACGAATTCAGGGGCCGGCTTGCCGGCGGGCAGTCTCTTGACGACGTTCTGAAAGAGGCCTTTGCCGTTGTGCGGGAGATGTCGCGGCGCAGTTTAAACATGCGGCATTTCGATGTGCAGCTTATAGGCGGCATGGTACTGCATGAGGGCAAAATCTCGGAGATGAAGACGGGGGAAGGCAAGACCCTTGTTGCCACCTTGCCGGTTTATCTGAACTCTCTGGACGGCAGAGGCGTACATGTAGTAACAGTAAACGATTACCTTGCCAAGAGAGATGCCCAGTGGATGGGAATCCTTTACCATGCCCTCGGGATCTCCGTTGGTGTTATACAGCACGACAGTTCCTTTCTCTTCGACCCTTCATATTTTTCACACGACAAGCGTTTCAATACCCTGAGGCCATGCACGCGGACGGAGGCTTATCTGGCCGATGTCACCTACGGGACTAACAATGAGTTCGGGTTCGATTATCTCAGGGACAATATGAAATACGACCTGACTGAATACAGCCAGCGTGAGCTGAACTACGCAATCGTGGATGAG
>JADFXI010000240.1 GCA_015233655.1 Nitrospirota bacterium
CGGCGAGGTTTCTGCCGGCATAGCTCATGAGTTCAGGAATCCTATGGGCGTAATCGCCGGTTACGCGCGGCTTCTCCTGAAAGGCCTTGATGAAACGGACAACAGAAAGGACATTGTCCAGGCCATACTGACCGAAATAGAAGAAATGAACTCTGTTATGGAGGAGCTCCTGAAGTTTTCAAAGCCCGAACCTTTGAACAAAACGGACATCGACCTGTCAGGGATCATTGAAGATGTTGTAAAGAACCTGAGGGGAGGAGCATCTGAAATCGACTTTTCTTCCCCTGAGCGGGTTTTCATCAGAGGAGACAAGACTCTTCTCAGGCAGGCTGTCAGGAACCTTCTTAACAACGCCATAGACGCAGGCGACAAAATACGAATAGATATCGAGAATATTGATTTGTCCGACAGTTCCAGACTCGTGGGTGCAACAGACAGGACCGGCGTGTCAATTGTCATTAAAGACAACGGCAATGGTATTGCTGAAACAGATTTCAATAAGATATTCATGCCTTTTTATACGACAAAAAGCAGGGGTACAGGCATAGGACTCGCCCTCGTCCAGAAGATTGCTTTGGCTCACGGTGGCAGCGTAACTGTAGAGAGTAAGGAAGGCAAGGGCAGCACTTTCCGTTTGTCATTGCCGGTGCAATAAAAATATGACCCGTGTTCTTATAATCGAAGACAAACAGAGTATGGCAGACATGCTTGCCAAAACGCTTGAGGCTGAAGGCTTTTCTGTCCTGTCATCCCTGACAATCAAAGATGGACTTGATCTCCTATATCGGGAGAATATCAAGGCCGTTATTACAGACCTGAAACTGCCTGATGGAGATGGCTTGAAAATTGTTAAAACGGTAAGAGAGGGGTTTCCTTTCATCCCAGTCATCGTAATGACTGCATTTGGCAGCATTGAAACCGCGGTAAAGGCGATAAAAGAAGGAGCTTATGACTTTATATCCAAGCCCTTTGATCCTGACCACCTTATCTATATTCTTAAGCGGGCGCTGGAAGATCTGACTCTGCAGAAAGAGAATCTTGTGCTCAAACATGAATTCTCCAAATTTCTGAAGATGCCTGAGATTATTGGGGTCAGCAGTCAGTGGAATAGTGTCATGGAAAAAATCAGAAAAGTGGCGCCGCTGAAGACCACCGTACTGGTCCTTGGTGAAAGCGGTACAGGCAAAGAAATCATAGCGCGGGCCATCCATCATCTCGGACCACGGGCTAAAGAGTCTTTTATCGCAGTTAATTGTGCCGCAATACCAAAAGATTTAATTGAAAATGAAATATTCGGACACGAAAAAGGGGCCTTCACGGGTGCTGCCGAGCTGAAGCCCGGCAGGTTTGAGCTTGCCGACAAGGGCACTATATTCCTTGATGAAATAGGCGATATGGAGGCCTCGCTGCAATCCAAGCTGCTCCGTGTGCTCCAGGAGAATGAGCTTGAGCGCGTGGGCGGAACAAAAACAGTGCATGTTGATTTGCGCGTCATTGCAGCAAGCAATAAAAACCTTGAGAGTGAAGTCTCAGCTGGCCGTTTCAGGGAAGATCTGTTCTATCGTTTGAATGTATTTCCAATCATAATCCCCCCTTTGCGCGAGAGAAGAGAAGATATTATTCCGCTCGCGCGTCATTTTTTAGGTCTCTTCTCCGCAGAGATGAATAAACAAGCACCATCGCTTTCTGCTGATTCAGAAGCAATGCTTTTGGCTAACGAGTGGAAAGGCAATTCGAGAGAGTTGAAAAATATTATCGAAAGGGCGGTCATCCTATGTGAAGGGCCCGTGCTTCAGCCGGAACATTTCAATTTTATGAAGTGTTTTTTGGCAGATCAGATAGGAACTGACGTTCCGCTGTCGGAAGTGGCCCAGTCTGCAGCAAGGACTGCTGAAATATTACGGATAGAGACCGTGCTCACGCAGACAGGCGGGAACAAGAGCAGGGCAGCGGACATTCTAAGAGTCAGCTACAAGACCCTGCTTACCAAAATCAAGGAGTATGGAATAAAGAACAGGTGAGTGTTCATTCATAATTAACGTTGCCGAGGTTTCCTGGCATTCAGCCTTGCTCCGAGGCCATGTCAGGGTACCCAAAAAAGTCCGGGACTTTTTCGGGGCCCGTCCTGTTCAGCCATCCCTGGCTTCCTTAGGCTGCCAAAGTCCGCTCAGCACTATGTCCTGCCTGCTCTAACCCTTTACCGCACGATACAATCCGTCTGTTTGTTCTTGTCTCCTCCCTGTGACGAACCCTTGTCACCCGAAGAAGTAACGGAGGATGGCAGCGAGAAATTCAGGTCGGGTTTTTGAGGCAGAACAACAGGCTTTGATTGATTGTCCTTCATGTATACATACTGACCGGCATTAAAGCTCTGAGTGCCGGTATTGTTCTTCATTAAAACGTTTCCCTCTATGACAAACAGGTATAGTCCATTAGGAAGCTTGCCGCAATTGTTATTACAGTATGCTAATTCATATGTTGTGCCTCTTATCCCTATGGTGCCTGTCTTAGAAGGGTCTTGTCTCCCTTGATTGAAATCTGCTCAGAGGAAGAAAAGTCGATTTCAGATGCCCCTCCCCTCATGTCCTTTACGACATCTTCAATGATCCCTGACAGGTCGACGTCCG
>JADFXI010000241.1 GCA_015233655.1 Nitrospirota bacterium
TATGAAGTTTATTGCGGCAGGGCACCTGTCGAGGACGCCATCGTTCAAACTCTGATCCCAAATCTGCACTTGCTGCCCACATCGATGGACCTGTTTGCCGCCGAGATAGAACTGCTCGACAAGAAAGACCGCGAGAAAAATCTGAAAAGCATATTAAAACCGCTCAGAAACAGGTACCAGTATATATTTATAGACTGTCCCCCTTCCTTCGGACTTCTTACCCTCAATGCCCTTGTTGCCGCTGAGTCGGTGATTGTGCCGGTGCAATGCGAGTACTTTGCCGTCGAAGGGTTGAGTCTTCTGATTAAACTCCTCTGGCGGGTGCGGGGGAGTTTCAACGAGTCGCTCGATCTGGAAGGCATACTGCTTACCATGTATAACAGGCATCTCGCCCTGTCAAGACAGATTTCCGATGAGGTACGCAGAGTTTTTAAATCAAAGGTCTACGATACCGTCATTCCGAGAAACGTTATTCTCGCGGAATCTCCCAGCCACGGTAAACCGGCTGTGCTCTATTCGCCCAATTCCACGGGAGCGCAGGCGTATATTACTTTGACAAAAGAGATAATGAACGATAACAACCTGCTGTTTTAAGAAGGCGCGGGTTATGCGAAAAGCTTTATCTTGCCGAATTCGCCGTCATATCCCGGCACAATTAATATATCGCCGGCACGCATCTTTGCGATAGCTTCCTTCAACCCTTGGGGCCCGGCCCTGTCGATGTCCTCCAGCGGCGTTTCAAGAAGGATTGCAAACTCATTGCCGAGTTCCTGAAGCAGCCTGAAATACGCGCCTTGCACAGCCTTGCTGCCGACACCAACCTTGATGACTTCAGAAAGGATCTCCGGGAGGGGAATAACAGAATAATACGGGGCTGCATCTGACATGCCGACGCCCGGCTTTCTGTCAGCCAGCTTCTCTACGCGGTGCATCACTCCCACAGTTATCTTCCTGCCGCACTCAGGGCATAGACAGTCAAGCGCGTCAGCCTCTGCAGGGGACAGACTCACTCCGCAGTCACGATGTCCGTCAAAGTGGTATTTCCCCTCTTCCGGGAAAAACTCGATAGTGCCGGCAAAACCGGTCTGCGACTTTAAGGCATTCATAATGGAGGGGAAGGACACATCAGCATCAAAGATGTTTGCCTCCCTGCCGATCTTGGCAGCAGAGTGAGCATCGGAGTTGGATATGAGCGTTATTGAATCAAGCCCTGAAAGACGCCGGTTCATCGCCGGGTCTGATGAAAGCCCTGTCTCGATGGCGTGTATATGCGGCGTCAAATCCTCGAAACATTCCTCAAGGGAATCGAATCCTGAATGCGCGCCAAATATTGAGAAATGAGGCGTCCACGCATGGGCCGGCACCAGCATTCCTTCCGGGGACTCATGCATAACTATTTCAAGAAGCTTCTTTGCATCGAGTCCTAATATCGGTCTGCCGTCAGCTCTGAGATTGCCTATTTTCGACAGAGCCAGGTTAATCCTTTCCGCGTCATCAAAAGAAGGGACCATCACAATGCAATGTATCTTGCGCACCCTGCCATTTTTACTATAAATGCAGCTTATCTCGGCAGTAAGCATAAAAGCGACATCAGCTCTGCACGTTTCCGGCACATCCCCTTTGCACAGTCCGTTCTTCAGTGTAAAAAGGCCGCTGCTGCCGGGCTCAAGTTTATCCTGCAGTTCCTTCAACCACAATGGATGTGTAAAATCCCCTGTGCCGATGACCTCAATGCCCTTTAGCTGGGCCCATCTCCAGAGCGCCTCGGGTTCCAGGTCTTTACTTGTGGCACGGGAATACTTTGAATGGATATGCAGGTCGGCCATAAAACGCATCAGCAATTATAGCACAATGGGTGTCGGTGGTCGGTCAAGTTGCAATAATATTGACTTCGTTGCATAATATCTTATATCTTATAGAGTTAATCGTTGAAATTTGGGGAGTCGTCCAACGGCAGGACGGCAGCCTCTGGAGCTGTTTATAGGGGTTCGAATCCTCTCTCCCCAGCCAAAAACCAGTGAGCGGTACAGCGCGCTTGTCGCTGTACCGCTCATCATTACACACAACACGGTCCCATCGTCTAGAGGCCTAGGACGTGGCCCTCTCAAGGCTAAAACACGGGTTCGAATCCCGTTGGGACCACCAAACTCTTATTTTAAATTTAAATGAGTCAATGAAGTATTATGTAAAAAACTGTCTCTAGACTGTCCCCCGCAACGCTTTTTGCATTTACGTCTCTGACGATGACGGGGACCTAAATTCACTGTTAGTACTATTTGATTCAACATTTCGTCATCACCTCCTTTCTTAAGTCATGAGCTGCTGCTATGAGATGAATGTATGTCGATTTAATCGCAATTTGCTATAATGGCAAAGAAGAAATTATTAACCCACTACTCAAGAAGAATTTAAATTCTGGACGATATTGTTAAGCAGCACTATTTATGAAAATCAATAATACTGCCGTGGAAAAGCGAACTAAGTGTTCGAAAGTAAATTGTGCATTTCCAGCCATGCTTAATCGTGGAATGTGCATTCTTCATGAG
>JADFXI010000242.1 GCA_015233655.1 Nitrospirota bacterium
TTCGGCCTCGGGCAAGTCGAATGGAGTTCTGTTGGTCTCGGCAAATGCGGCAGTCAGGAATACAAAGTAACCGACACACTGCGGTATCAAGTACATGCCATACCAGTGCTGCTGCTGCGCTTTTACGATCTCTGACAGGTTCAGGGAACCGGCAAGGAGCATAACGCCTATAAGGCTCATGCCCATTGCAACCTCATAACTGATGACCTGCGCCGACGACCTCAACCCGCCCAGGAAGGAAACCTTCGAGTTGGACGACCATCCGGCCATGACTACTCCATAGGCCCCCAGTGACGACATGGCGAGAATATACAGGAGCCCTATATTGATATTGGCCACTACGAACCCGTTGTAAAAGGGTATTACAGCGAGTGAACTCATTGCCGCAAAGGTAAATATTATGGGGGCCAGCTTGAATACAGCCTTGTCAGACTCAGTGGGTATTATGTCCTCTTTGAAGAAGAGTTTAAGACCGTCGGCAAGCGGCTGCAACAATCCATGCGGCCCCACCCTCATAGGTCCGAGCCTCACTTGCATATGTCCGATCACTTTTCTCTCAAAATAGGTACAATACATGACATGCAACATAGTCACGCCTATAACAATCGCTATTTTGACAAGAATGAAGATGAATGGCATTATGAGATCAAAGTTCAATGACACGCTGATACCTCCACAGCTTTTTAATTACAAACAAATGGGTCCGACTTCTTGCCTCTAACCTACCTGTCGCATTCGCCCAGCACTATGTCTATAGTGCCGACATTTGCAATAAAGTCCGCCACCATTGCGTCCCGGCAAAGTACCGGCAAGGCAGACACATGAACAAAAGAAGGTGACCTTAGCCTCATCCTGTACGGCTTTCCGCTGCCGTCACTGATTATGTAGAAACCAAGTTCGCCTTTCGGGACTTCAGTTGATGCATATAATTCACCCTCGGGCGCCGCAATCGGACCCTTGGTAATCAAAACAAACTGGTGGATAAGCGACTCCATATCAGCCAATACCCTGTCTTTGGGAGGCAGGGTGAATTTGGGAGCGTCAGGCGCCATGATTGCGCCCTTCGGCAGTTGCTCTATGCACTGCCTTATAATCCTGTTCGACTGTTTCATCTCCTCCATGCGGCAGAGATAGCGGTCGTACACATCGCCGTTCTTTCCCAAGGGGACATCGAACTCCACCTTATCATAAGCATCATAGGGAGCAAATTTCCTGATATCGTAAAATACGCCGGAGCCCCTGAGATTCGGACCGGTCATGCCCCAATTTATTGCTTCCTCAGCAGTTATGACTCCGACACCTATTGTCCTCTGCTTCCATATCCTGTTTTCATTCAGCAGGGTCTCATACTCGCGCTCTATTGTTGCAGGGAAGGTATCTGTAAATGCGTATAATTTATCGAGAAACTCCTGGGTCACATCGTTCCTGACACCGCCGATCCTGGGATAGCTCACAGTAAGTCTTGCGCCGCATAGCATCTCGAACAAATCCAGCAGTGTTTCCCTGTCCCTGAAAGAATACAGGAAGACAGTCATGGCGCCGATATCCAGGGCGTGGGTCGCCACGCCAAGTATATGGCTGCTGATCCTGGCCATTTCACAGGTCATTGTCCTGATGAATTTTGCGCGCTCAGGCACCTCGATGCCGAAAAGCCTCTCAACCGCCACACAATAGCCCACGTTGTTACACACGCTGGCAATATAGTCAAGCCGGTCCGTCAACGGCAGCGCTGAAAGGTACGTCATGCTTTCGGCAAGCTTCTCCACACCTCTGTGAAGATAGCCGACATACGGGGTGCATTTAACTATGCTTTCACCGTCGAGTTCGAGCACTACCTTGAGCACACCATGCGTCGCCGGGTGCTGGGGCCCCATGCTGATAGTCAAGTTTTTTGTTTTCATGTCGTTCGTGATCGGCATCTATCTAACCTCGTAAGCTTTGTTCTTTTCCGACAGTTTCACAACCTCTTGAAAGCCCGGCCACTCTCTTTCCCCGAGGTCGCTCCTGAGCGGGTAGTCTTTCCTCAGGGGATGCCCTTCCCAATCTTCGGGCATGAGAACCCGCCTCAGGTCAGGATGGCCTTTGAAAGTTATGCCGAACAGGTCAAAGCATTCGCGTTCATGCCAATTGGCCCCGGCCCATATATCGACAACCCTGTCAATCGATGCATCTTCTTCAGCCACTTCAGCCCTCACCCTTATCAGGTGCCTGTGCTCAATGGAGTAAAGGTGATATACCACTTCAAGCCTCGGCTCCTTTTTGCCCCAATAATCCACCCCGCAGAGATCCACGAGATAATTGAAATTGAGTTCCGGCGTCCCATGCAGGAACCGCATTATTTCTTTGATCCTGTCTTTCTTCAGGATGACCGCCACCTGGCCGCGAAATTCGCTTACTTCTTTCACTTCCCCGGCAAATTTCTCTTTTATCTGTTCAGCAATATCTTTCGGTTCCATGTTTACCGCCTATCTCCACTTGCTCCATTTGAAATGTTC
>JADFXI010000243.1 GCA_015233655.1 Nitrospirota bacterium
CCGATCCAATTGCAGACATGCTTACCAGAATGAGAAACACGCTCCTTATCAAGACGGAAAAAGTGGATATTCCGGCTTCAAGGATGAAGGTGGAACTGGCTAAGATATTAAAAGAAGAAGGCTTTATTTCAGAATCAGGCCCCGACATGACGATATCGCCTACCTTCAAACCGACAGGCGCGAGAATATACCGATACTCGCCGTCCCTATATTTCAATAGCGCAATGCGGGCGGACCTGTTCGGATCGTACTCTATTGTACTTACGGTTGCAGGGATTCCGACCTTATCGCGGCTGAAATCGATAATTCTATACTGCCTCTTATTGCCCCCTCCGCGCTGCCAGCTCGTCACCTCACCGGTGTTGTTCCTGCCGCCGGTTTTCCTGAGCGGCGCCATCAGCGGTTTGTACGGGCTGTCCGATGTTACATCACTGTAGTCTGATGAACTCTGGAATCTTCTGCCGGGAGATGTCGGCTTAAATTTTCTTATTCCCATTTATGCACCCTCTATAAAGTCGAGTTTTTCGCCCTGTTTCAATGTTATTATCGCCTTCTTCCTGTCAGACCTTCTGCCGATGGATTTTCCATACCGCTTGAGTTTTCCACCGACATTTATCGTCGCCACCTTTTCGACCTTCACCTTAAAAATTTCTTCCACGGCCTGCTTTACCTCATGCTTATTGGCCCTTGGATCTATTTCTATAAGGATTTTATTTTCCCTCTCTTTCATGTCCATGCCTTTCTCATTGAAAAGAGGTTTCTTTATGACATCGTATATTCTCTTCATGACCGCTCCTTATTTGCCCTCTGCCCCGGAAAGTCCCTGACTTTTCGGTGACGTCGGCAGTTTAGCCAGGGCATCGGCAGTAAAAACAACATTATCATACGCTGCCACTGCATAGGCATTGAGGTCCGCTGCCCTTATAACATCGACCCCGGGTATGTTCCTTGCCGAGATTGTTATTGTCTTGTCGTTTTCCGGCAGGACAAAAAGCACTGTCTTATCCGCGAGCCCGAGATTCTGGAGCACCTGTATCATGTCCTTTGTCCTGGGTTTTTCGAGCTTCAATGCATCGAGCAACACTACCTGGCCGTCCGCTAGTTTCATAGTCAGCGCCTTATAGAGCGCGACCTTTCTCATCTGCTTAGGAAGCTTCGATGAATAGTCCCTCGGCTGAGGGCCAAAAATAATGCCTCCGCCCCTCCACTGAGCGGCCCGGGTGCTGCCCTGCCTGGCCCTTCCCGTATGCTTCTGCTTCCACGGCTTCTTGCCGCCACCGCTCACCTGGCCCCTTGTCTTTGTAGCATGGGTCCCCTGTCTCTGGTTGGCAAGATATGTCACAACCGAAGAATGCACGACAGAATCGCAGGCCTCTTTGCCGAATACCGTGCCGTCGAGGGTCATCGTGCCCTTCACTTTATTATTAATGTCTTTAATTTCGATTGTAATGTTTTCCGCTTGCATGTTATTTCCCCTTTCGAATCTCTATGATTGTGTTCGGGGACCCTGGTATGGCGCCTTTTATCAGCAGCAGGTTCTGCTCAGGTCTGACATCGATAATAGTCATGTTGCTGACAGTCACGCGGTCACAACCCATGTGTCCGGCCATTCTCATACCTTTCCAGACCCTCGACGGGAAAGAGCTTCCGCCGATAGAACCCGGGGCCCTGTTGAACATCGACCCATGCGAACCCGGACCGCCCTTAAAGTTATGGCGCTTCATGACACCCTGAAACCCTTTGCCTTTTGAAATACCTGAGACTGATACAACATCGCCTTTGGCAAAGCTCTCGGTCCTTATAATATCGCCGACTTTGAGTCCCGACATGGGGAACTCCTTTAATATCTTATACGCAGCTGTTCCGGCTTTCTTGAAAACCCCGGCCATAGGCTTACGTATGTTCTTAGTCTTGCGCTCTTCGAGAAAACCGACCTTGACCGCTTCGTAGCCGTCTTTCTCAGGCGTCTTGACCTGCACAACACAGCAGGGCCCTGCCTCTATAACGGTTACTGGAATCAGTTTGCCGTCTTCAGTAAACACCTGCGTCATTCCGAGCTTCTTCCCCAGTATTCCTGTCATAACTTTATCTCCACATCGACGCCCGAGGCCAGTTCAAGCTTCATAAGAGCATCCACGGTATCAGGAGTAGGATCATAGATATCTACAAGCCGTTTATGCGTCCGTATCTCAAACTGCTCTCTCGACTTTTTGTCTACATGAGGCGACCTTAAAACAGTGTATTTGCTGATCTTCGTAGGCAATGGCACCGGTCCTGCAACCCGGGCGCCCGTCCTCTGCGCAGTAACAACTATCTCCCTGACAGACTGATCGAGCAGCCTGTGGTCATATGCTTTGAGTTTTATTCTTATTTTTTGATTCACCGCATTACTCCAGTATTTCCGTAACGACGCCGGCGCCTACAGTCCTGCCGCCCTCGCGTATGGCGAACCTGAGTTCCTTCTCCATAGCTATCGGCTGTATCAG
>JADFXI010000244.1 GCA_015233655.1 Nitrospirota bacterium
GTAACCAAACACACTGCTTTTATACCTCACCTTCATCTCTTTTTGCGTCAGGACCGCAATCAGGTCCCTATAATTATCAAAACTTCTCATTTATCGTCCGCATTACCTCAAATAGCACTATATTCTAACACAGATTGCGCACTCTCGCATATTATATGCTGTAGTCAAGAGTTGCCTTTACAGAATCTATATATGCATTTCTCGACTTTTCCCCCTAACTGACTCAAAACCGTATTGTCTGTCGGTGAGGAGTACACCCTGCTATACGCCAAACAGGTTTGGATCACTGGAATCAATTGGCATTAATACTGGTTATAAAACAGCTATGGTGCCTTGCAAAGGTCGCCTGACCGTCTACATGGTCGATACCCTTAGTCAAACCCGTTATCACGGCTTAAGTCAGATTCAAATCCGATATAGAAAGAGGCTTTACAGTATTATCAGCGTGAGATCGATTTCAGCAGTTGCTGTGCCTGTTGGTAGTCCGGCTTTATATTTAATGATGTTATTAATTCCTTGCGAGCTTTTTCCATTTGCCCTGTCTTATAGTAAAGCAACCCCAGATTGAATGCCTCCGCATAATCAGGTTTCAGCTTAATAGCTATCAGATATTGCTCTATAGCCTTGTCCAGCATGTTTCGGGCCCGATAGATGGTGCCGAGATTATAATGCATCTGTTCCTTGGCAGGAGATTTTTTCACGGTATCTTCCCAGAGCTTTAGGTCGTCTGCCCATAGGTCATTCCTTAGATATGTTGCGACTGACAGCACAACAGTTGCCAGAACAAGCACAACCACAAGCAGGCTGCCCGCATAAGGCTTGCAGTAATCACCAGCAGTAGGCTGCCTGGAGGCACGTGTCACGATTATAATCTTTCCGCCCGTGGGCGAAGGCAGGTTTTCCTTTAGCAAAAAGACTCCTGTAACTGCGCAAAAAATAATTCCTACTGAAGGCAGATACACCCGGTATTCGCATATGAGCATTGGTATAGGTATAATGCTTGATTCGACGGAAAGTGTGATAAAAAACCACAAAATACCAAACCCCATCAAACGAAAAACGGGCAGATGCATAAGCAGAGTTTTGTCTTCTTCTGTATCAGCTTCTACCTTTAACTTCGCCTGCATCACCATATATATCCCCAACCCAAAGAGCGCTGAGAGGAAAACAAACGAAAGAATTACCGGCAGGTTGAAGAACGATTTAAAAATGGGATAGTCATAACACAAGTTCTGGTTAACCGGAAAGAACAGCAGTCTAAGGTATGTGACAATAACCCTTAACTGCGTGAAAGAATACTCTTTCTGAGAGTACGCCACGGTCCAACCAGCCCTGGGATCAATATGGTAGGTTCCTGCCAGGCTCATAAGAGAGAGAGGTATGATTGCGAGTGTAAGGAGTATCGGCGCAAGATAAAGCAATTTCTTCTTTATTGAACCGGCAAAGAAGCAGAACTCGAACAGCGTGATGACTACCGGCAGTGTAAAGGCGTTCTCCTTTGTCTTCATAGCCAGCGTCGCTGAAAGAAGAGTTAAAGCATAAAGCGCACAGAGTACGGCTTTATGTTGATTATCAGTTTCCAGCCTGAAAATTATATATGCTACAAGTGAAAGCAGATAAAAAAAAGTCACAAGAGGTACAAACCTCTGAAACACATAGGTCACCGCCTCTGTCTGTATCGGGTGAGCGGCAAAAAGCATGGAGGAGAAGAGTGCTATGTAACGTGTGTTCTGCCTGGATAAGGAAGTCACCATAAACGGAGTTCTGAATGTCAATAAAATCAACAAATAAACCATAACTGCATTTGCAATATGGATGACGATATTGACAATATGGTAACCAGTCACAGCAAAGCCGTGCACCTTGTAGTTAAGCGCAAAGGTGAGATACCCGACATAGCGTTTTACGAATCCGTCATAAAATTCAAATCCTTTTGTCACTGATGGGTTGAAGAAATAATGGAGATCTTTTATGATCTGGTTATTTACAATGTACTTGTCTTCATCCCACTGAAAGGGTGCCTTAAAGGTATTGCTATAAATGATGAGGATAAGCACAACCAGACAGACAATATGGACAAAAGAATTATGTGTTATGGTTCTGTCGCGCATATCTCTGTTTAAAAGTGGGCTCCGCATTGTTCGCCGCATAAGTAATATGAGAGATTCCAAAGATAAGGCAATCCGGCTTTTTGCATAGCGTAATAATATAACATACTGCCGGGGTAAGGAATTGACATCGTTTGACCGGAGTCCTATGATTTACAGAGGAAAGCTGGAGCATGGGATTGTCGAAATTCATGCATGGCGGTGAGGTATTTGAGCACGATCGTGAGGGTGCCTGTGCAGGGAATTTCTGAACAGAAGAAAAAGCCGAAGCTCGAAATTGTTCTTAAGTGCGATTCCGTAGGAAGCCTGGAGGCTGTCACAAACAGTCT
>JADFXI010000245.1 GCA_015233655.1 Nitrospirota bacterium
TCGGCACCGGCGATGAAATTTCGGATCTTCTCGATATCGAGTGTCTTACGGGTTGTTATGAAAGAGAGATAGCAGTCTGTAAGATCAACGCGCTCAACGCGCTCCGCGTTAACTGAAGGAAGTATTGACCCTTCACGCATCATTCTATTGGCAATCTCTTCTATTTTCGACGTAATCTCGGCGCCGGCAGGCCCTCCATCAGATGGATTGAATTTGAACCCCGCGTAATTTGCCGGATTATGCGACGGGGTCAAATTGACGGCGCAGGCGGCATGCAGCACTTCAATCCCGGCAGAAAACTCGGGAGTTGTGGCCTCTCCGGCATACCAGGTCCGGACCCCTTCTTTCTGAAGGTAACCGAGCACTTCCATGGCAAAATCAGCGCCCAGGAACCTGTTATCATGCCCGACTATGATCCCGCGCTTCTTAATCTCATCAAAATCCTTCACTCCCATGGCCTGCATAATGGGGCCCTCGCTTGTTTTAAACATTTCTATTATCGCCGATATAACGATTCGCACATTGTTGAAAGTGAAGTCGTTGCCTATTTCCCCTCTCCATCCGGAGGTGCCGAAAACTATCTTTGCCGGACGAGTATTCTCTCTCGCAAACCTCTCCACATAACCAAGCAATTCAACATCGGGAGACTGCTTCAATAAAAGTTCTTTCCAGCACGCCGCCGCATCAGGATATGTATGTGACATGGACCCCTCCGTAGTTTCTCGTTAAATTTATTGGATCTACATTGTTTTGACTTTTTCAGGTATTTTATGAGTGGTATGGTCCCCGTATTTTTCTGCGATGCCGAGGAATTCGTCCTCTATTGCAAGAAAAGCATCGCACATGTCAGGGTCGAAATGACTTCCCTTGCCTTTGACTATAATCTCTTTGGCCGTGCCGTGAGGGAAAGCATCTTTATAGACCCGTTTACTGATTAGTGCGTCATATACATCGGCCAGGGCCATGAGTCTGCCGGAAAGGGGAATATCTTCGTGTCTCAACCCCTTCGGATACCCTGTGCCGTCCCATTTTTCATGATGCGAGATGGTGATCTCTCCAGCCAGCCTGAGAAAGGAGTTGCTTCCGAGTCTTCTCTGTCCCTCCTGGAGTGCATTGTAGCCATATATGGTGTGCTTCTTCATTTCTTCAAACTCCTCATCCGTGAGTTTGCCGGGTTTCAGCAGGATAGCGTCTCGAATGCCGACCTTTCCTATGTCATGAAGAGGAGCTGACTGGAACAGGAGATTAATAACATCTTCGGCAAGAAGGCTGCTGAATTTCGAGTGGTGTTTCAGATGTTCGGACAATGCCTTTACATATCTTTGGGTCCTGAGAATATGAGCGCCGGTTTCGTTGTCCCGCGTCTCTGCTAATGAAGCGAGTGACAGAATGGTCACCTCCTGTGTGTGTTGAAGCTCCTCGGTACGCTGTTGAAGGTCGGATATCATCTTATTGGTGTATGCGCCCATTACTCCAAATTCGTCGTCTGTCGATACTGTCACACGGCTCTTGAGATTACCTTCGGCCACATCTGTTAAGGCTTTATTTTCGTTGTCAAAAAATATTTTTGTATTTAAAGAATAAGAGACTATTAAATTTATGAGTTCGATGAAAAAAACCGCTCCTACGAAAGAAGATTCTATCTCGAATGATCCGGCAACCTCCGAAATAGTGGCAGTAGTAGCATGAAGATATGCTATGTCTTTTAATATGATAAGAATGCCGGTTATAGTAATGAAAATTAAAGTCATGGATGCGACTGTCAGAAATTTAATGGGAAGGGGAACGTAGCGTCCGCTTATTTTCACCTCTTCTCCGGTTTCTTTCAAGTGTTCATAAAGTTTTCTTTCAAGTTCGATAGATAGGTCTGTGGCAGCGAAAAAACCGAGGGCGAGAGTTCCGAGTATTACCTTTAACCCGCTAGTGAGAGGAAAACTGTAAGAGAAAAGGTCATATATGGTAACTATCAGTCCCGCTGTAACAAAAAGTCCTAGTTCGAGAAAATACTGTCTTTTGACGCGTGAAAGATATGGCGCATTATGAACAAATAATTTAAGCAGCAATATCCTGAAGAGGTACATCGGGACAAAGGCGTAGATAAAGATAGTCAATCGTGTCGGGACGGTCAGGTTGGTAATATAAGGACAGACTACTGCGCTGTAATAGGTTAAAACAAGAACGCTAACAACATAGTGTATTTTTACTCTCAATTATGGGGCCTCTTCCGGAACAGACATTGATTAAAAGATATCACGACGCGAGTGAATTGTAAAGCACCTCGACAGGTGCAGGCCAGGCCGTTCGACTACTTCTGAAAAATCGCATATGTTCAATGACACTGAGGCCATCAGAGAGTGTTACAGTTCTATCATTACTTTCCTGCAACTATGTTCAATAACTTGTCAGGAACGTAAATTACTTTTTTGACCTTG
>JADFXI010000246.1 GCA_015233655.1 Nitrospirota bacterium
TTCTGTTTTTTCATAGTGCTCCCTTTTGCCATAGGATTTCTTTTGACGTACAAGGTTGGAGATTTCCTCATGCCTATGCTTTCAGTGGGTCAATATGTTGATTTCTGTTTAAAGTTCATACTCGCTTTCGGGATTGTATTTGAGCTGCCGGTCATCATTATTTTTCTTACTAAAATGGGGATAGTTACCCCTCAGATGCTCGCCAGGAACAGGAAGTTCGCCATTTTATTCGCGTTTATAGCCGGCGCTATTTTGACTCCTACACCGGATGCGTTTAACCAGACGCTCATGGCTGTTCCAATAATCGTGCTATATGAATTAGGGATATGGATTTCACCGCTGTTTGTTAAAAAGAACGAAGAGATTGTCGAAACATCTTAAATCATAACATTTGATATTCTTGTGGCTGAGCAGAATAAGAAAAGTCTGAAAGCGATCGCAGCCGATATAGCCGAAGGCTATGTATCGGTCAACCCTCTATTCCTGAAACCTTTCAACGAGGAGTCGCTCAAGTCGCTTTATAGCATGGTGTCAAGGATACAAATAGAGATTCGCACGGCCCCGTTCCCTTATAACGAAATAGAGATGATAAGAGAAAGGAGCCTCAGGCTCCAGAGACTTTACGCTGCGCTCAATGTGATAAAAAACTTTGCCCGCGAAAAGAAGTACAAGTTTTTATGAATCACACTCAGTAAAATTTAACCAATTTGTAACATTTACTGGTAAACAGCCATAACTACCCAGTCTATAAAGATTTTATCACTGTAGAGCGTATGTTTTTTAACAACCGTAAGCAATAGACACGGGGACAGTGACATGAGCAAGAGTTGTGGCTGTAACTGCAGTCGTCGGGTCTTTCCAGCGGCGTTTATTTCAGGTTGCATTGTTCATAGAGTTGCGGTTTCTTGAAAGTGTCAGTCGGTGCAGCCTGCGGACGATTTCTGGGTCTGCTGATTCAACCCAACATCCTTATTTTGTTTCTGATCGATGCCGACAGTCTATTCAGAGGAAATTCAGTCAACCATTTTTAACAATTCTGAGGCCCTTACGATCTTGACCGACTTGTATTTGGCGATATCACATAAATCTTTATCCCCGCTTACAATCAAATCTGCTGATGCCGACAAAGCACACGCAAGGAACTTGTCGTCATCAGGGTCCTTGCATATTCCGCTCACCTCAGCGGTTATGTCAACTATCTCAAAGAAAGGCAGCACCTCTTCTTCAATGATCGTCTTTATTTCGCCGTTTGTGAGTCTGAATTTTGGGTACTCGAGCACCTTCCTGAATTCGTCGAAGGTCTCGCCGGAGACGACCGGCACAATCTTGCCTCTTTTCCAGAGATCAACTATGCCCGCGAGTTCACCTTTGAAAAGGATCGACGAAATGAGGACGATAGTATCAAGGACGACTTTTCTTACCGTTTTTTCTTTCTTGCCCACTTGACTGCCTCTGCAACATCACCTCCGGTAATACCCAGCTTTTCCATTTTGTTTCTTATGCCCTCAAGGTTCATATCAGCAGGAGTGATTTTGACCGGCATCAGGATTATCTTCCTGTCCTTTACCGAGATGTCGAAGTATACTGAGTCCGGGAACGCCTTGACGATCTCTTTTGGCAGCGTAAGTTGATTTTTCGATGTCTTTTTAGCAAGCATATTTTCTTACCTCCTTACAATAAGGATACATTATTGCCAGACCATCCCAGGGCTTGACAAGTTAAATACATATCAGTGCGTTCGCCCTGCAGACCATCCGTATAGCATCGCAATATCGGGAATGAAACAGTCAAACTTTTATGTTCAGTACCGGCAAGCCTAGTCTCTGCCTTTTGTTTTCTCCCCTGAAGAGCTCAGTTTTCCTGTTCGGCACATCCCCGCGGTCCCCCTCATGCTGGGCCTGCAGCTTTCCACCCCGTTTTGTCGGCAGGCTCGCCCCATGGTGGACGGTATATTTCCCGAACTTTTCAGAAAGCCGGTCTACCGCACCATAAACCCTGGACATCTTTTCAATCCTGGCAGTATCATCGAAAAGGGTGCGCTGGATGCTGTCTGCACGGACCAGTCCGGCAAGTACAACCCCGGTCTGCCGATATAGGGCATGAGGGTCATAAATATGCCTGAAGCCCTCTTTTAACAAGCCGAAGAGATCTGTTGGATAGGCTGATGGAGAACTCAACTTCATCTCAATCCCGGAGTCCCTGAATTCCTGGGTACGCAAAAAAAGGACAAGCCTCGCAGCCGCAAGCATGTAACGTCTGGCCCTACACTATGACGCTTAACCGGATTATTGCAAGCCCTATCCTGCCCAGAATAGGCACGGTGCATTATGTTGAGTTTGATCTCTCTTATGTTATCATGTTTGGGACAATGGGTAATACATGGGTTTACTGACATC
>JADFXI010000247.1 GCA_015233655.1 Nitrospirota bacterium
TCGAGAGAATAGTAAACATGTTTCCGCTGTCTGACTATGAAAGGGTTTGCCGGAGACTCTCATCGACATTGAACGGCGTACTGAACCAGTGGCTTTTGCCGAAACAGAAGGGCGGCAGGGTACTGGCTGCTGAAATTTTCACAAACAGTGACGCTACCCGCTGGCTATTGAAGGACGGGCTTATTCATCAGATCCCAGCTTATTTGGAACGCGGTACTGATGAGCTATGCTCCCTAAAGTTATACAGGGAATGTCTGGTGAGAAATGGTTTGTTTTGATGAGATGAGGGACATTAAGAAAGTTCTTGCGACTGTACTACTGATGCTATTCGTGGCATCCGCATACGCGCAGACTCCTTTCCCCTCTATGCAGACCTCTGATACTTTTGCTGAAAAGGCAGGACATACAAAATGGGAGGTCCAGGGAAGCATAGGCAACAAAGTAGTCATTGTAAATGGCAGAGGGGACACGTCAGCAGTGGAAGCAGGGAGCGAAATAGACGGGTGCCTTGTAACCGCCGGTAAAGTAATTTGGGATGCGGCAGAAAAGGAGGCTATTAGCAAGAGTGAAACGGAGACGAAAGAACGAGAGGGGTTGGGCAAAACGGAGATTGAGCTTGGCAAACGCTTGGCCCATCACACGATGGTCTCCATTATTGAAACCAGGGGCAAAAACGGCTATTCTCCTGATTTGGGCCATATAAAGTTTGCGGTGTTGGACGGCAAGCTGATTATCCGCGTTATAAGGAGTTATTACGACAAAGCAGAAACCATATTGAAAGAAGCCATACTGGAAGAAGCGCAGGACAACGGATTTGTCTATTATGGATTGGATGTCAATATGGTACAGGTTGAGTATAAATAATCCAGTAAATCAGCCTACTTCTGCATCGCCTGAAATCGGAATAACTTGATGTTCCTGCATGAATTTGTTATATTTTATTATGCTAATTTATTATGGAGATTTTATATGTCACGAATAACCATAACACTGCCGAACATGCTTGTTGATGAACTTCAGCATGAAGTAAAGGCAAAAAGCAAGACTGAAGCTATTATGATAGCGATTAAAGACGAGATACGGGCCAGGAAAATGGCAAAGATAAAGGCAATGGCCGGCAAAATGGAGTTTGTTCTGACTGCAGAGGAATTAAGGCATAAGGACAGAAGGCTTGGATAAGATATTAGTTGATACTTCCGCGTGGATAGAATTCTTCAGGAAGAAATCTCCATATTATCATGTTATTTCCGAGCTGATCGATAGCGGAAGTGTGGTATGCGCAGGGATTGTTTTCGCAGAACTTTTACAGGGTGCCAAGTCCGGACGGGAGCTTTCGACAATAAAAGAATTTCTCCATGTTTTCGACTTTTTGCCTGAGTCCGGGGAAATATGGGAAGAGGCAGGCGAACTGTCTTATGAACTTCGTAGAAAAGGAAAATCTGCCGGTTTGTCTGACTGCCTTATAGCATCATTGGTTAAGACAAATAATCTGTCCCTTTTGACTCTTGACAGACATTTTGATTTGATTCAAAAAGAGACGGGCATGCGGTTGGTAAAAATATAGCCTCTGCGGTAATCGTTGTTCTTGCCGGAAGTAATATCTTTCTGAAGACATCCTTCTCGAAATTGCACGCTGATGAAGAAAATTGTATATTATCTCGGGATAGTTTTGGCAGTAGCGCTTCGCTCTTCTCCGTCTATTGCCTTGGTTGGCGACGGTGGAACGATTGCCGCCTGTTATCCTGGAGGGTACAGCCAGCTTCTTCTCGGCGTCAAACCATTCGTATTTCAGTGTGCGCAATATTCTGTGATCAAGCCGTGTCCTCTTGGTGGAAAACTGGTGGTATTCTGGCTGCCTACATACGCGATTGAAGTCACTGGACAGGCCAACACTACTGTTTTCCCGTTGTCTCTCACTGATGTTTTAAGTCTGGCTTCTCCGATTGAAGGCGGCATGGTACAGGGGGAGACCGGCAACGATACGCAAACAAAATACCGGGAAGTCCATATATATCAACTTTCGACTGCTGACGTAACAGCAATTCTTGCCGGTCATCCGGGTCAGGCATGCATGCTTCTTTATGCTGATGGCATAACTGGAGGTACGGTCTTTAAGAGCGAGTTGTATCCCGCATGGAGACTCGGAAAGGACCCCACGGGTATCGGTGCTGCCAACCCTCTTGCTTCCCAGGTCGGCTCATGGGGACCTCTTTATCCACGCACTGGATGGAGCAATCACCCGTCAAACGTAACTAACAGCCTGCTGCTGTCATACAGGTCACAACAGCTTGGGGCCGAATTTTCAGCTCTATACGGAGGCACGGTATTTGATGACAAGTATGAAATAGGAGGCCCTGTGCCGGGAGCCTGTTACCAGATAGGTACTCCTGCA
>JADFXI010000248.1 GCA_015233655.1 Nitrospirota bacterium
TACCAGGGTATCTAATCCTGTTTGCTACCCACGCTTTCGCGCCTCAGCGTCAGTCAAGACCCAGAAGGCCGTCTTCACCACAGGCCTTCCTCCTGATATCTACGCATTTCACCGCTACACCAGGAATTCCGCCTTCCCCTGTCCGACTCAAGTAATACAGTTTCCAAGGCAGTCCTATAGTTAAGCTTTAGGATTCCACCTCAGACTTATACCACCGCCTACGCGCCCTTTAAGCCCAGTAATTCCGAACAACGCTTGCCACCTCTGTCTTACCGCGGCTGCTGGCACAGAGTTAGCCGTGGCTTATTCATAGGGTACCATCATCATTTTCCCCTACAAAAGGAGTTTACGACCCGAAGGCCTTCGTCCTCCACGCGGCGTCGCTGCATCAGGCTTTCGCCCATTGTGCAAAATTCCCCACTGCTGCCTCCCGTAGGAGTCTGGACCGTCTCTCAGTTCCAGTGTGGCCGTTCGTCCTCTCAGACCGGCTACCCGTCTCTGGCTTGGTAGGCCTTTACCCCACCAACTACCTGATAGGCCGCAGGCCCATCCCCAAGTGAATTGCTCCTTTTACCACAGACATCCCAGTCCGTGGTCTTATGCGGTATTAGCCCAAGTTTCCCTGAGTTGTCCCCCGCTCGAGGGTAGGTTACCTACGTGTTACTCACCCGTCCGCCACTAAGTATAATTCGTATTGCTACTCCTTATACCCCGTTCGACTTGCATGTGTTAAGCACGCCGCCAGCGTTCGTTCTGAGCCAGGATCAAACTCTCAAAAGTTTTCCTGAATACTCAAAAAATACATTGACAGAATCTACCTCTAGTTTTCAAAGAACAAAACTCCCCACAATCCCTGTGATACAGGCCCGCAAAAATCTTGCGATTTAATACAGCCTATAAATCAGAGGCATCGTAGAAAGTTACAAAAAATAAAAAACTCAAAGAACCTCTATCTGACATGTTAACATCTGAGAAAAATTATGTCAATTATTTTTTTAGATGCGTAAAGTCTGCAGATATAACACCATATATCAGGAGGTTACACTGTGACTCTTATCAAATGTCTCTGTAAAGAGGCCAACGGCAGAGTTGCCGGAATGTGGACGAAGTGAGTGGAAGCAGGTATTTTATCCAGTTCTTCCTGAAACTTGGGACCTTTGTTCACTATAAGGCAACCACCCTTTCTGACTATATGTTTTGCCTTTGCTATAAATTCGTCTATACTGAACAAAGCCCTTGTTACAGCTATATCAAAGTGAGTATGCTCAACATCTTCTATCCTCGATTCCAGGACGCTAATGTTGCTGAGCGAGAGAGCGCGACTTATATTTCTTAGAAATGCGCATTTCTTCCGCGACGGCTCTACCAGTGTAACCGGAATGTCCCGCATGACTATCGCAATGGGTATTCCAGGGAACCCGGCGCCGCTGCCTACATCGCAAACATCTCCTATTGCCTCCGGAAAAGCCCTGTAAAACAATAAGGAGTCAAGGAAATGCTTTATAATGATATCCCTGTCGCTTTTTAGCGCTGTCAGATTGTAGGCCTTGTTCCACCGCTTCAATTCAGACAGGTAGTGCAAAAAGAGGTCAACAGCATCCCCCGGCACATTTGCTCCTGTCTCAGCGAGACCTTTTATCAGCAGTTCCTGAGCTGTTTCCAATAACGTTCTACCGCCACTAATAGTATCGATGCCGCAGCAGGGGTAATGCCCGGGATTCTCCCTGCCTGACCTATGGTTTCGGGTTGCACTTCATTAAGTTTTTCTATTACCACTCTCGAAAGGCCGGGCAGGGACGCAAAATCAAAGGCAGGGGGTATTTTCTTTGACTCAAATTTATTGAAGCGTCCTGCAAGTTCCATCTGTTTTTGTACATAGCCCTCGTATTTGACATGTATTTCAACAATGGATTCCAGCTCAGGGGTAAGTATATCGGATGAAGGCGCAAGCTGTTTAATAAGACTATACTTCACTTCAGGCCGTTTAAGCAGCTTATCAAGAGAGGTGTTCTCGGTTAATGTCGATGTGCCCAGGGATGACAATGCCTCTCTTAGAGTTGTTGATGGTTTGATGTATTGTTTTTTTAGCCTGGTCAGCTCTCTGGTGAGCAATTCTTTCTTTCTCGTAAAACGATCGAAAACATCCTTAGTGACCAGGCCTATAGAAAATCCCTTTTCAAGAAGCCTGAAATCTGCATTGTCGTGGCGCAGGATCAAGCGGTATTCTGCCCGTGAAGTGAACATCCGGTACGGTTCTTGTGTACCCTTAATTATGAGGTCGTCTATAAGTACCCCGATGTAAGCCTCATCTCGCCCAAGTACAAGAGGCTGGCAACCTTTGACTTTGAGGGCTGCATTGATACCGGCCATTAATCCCTGTGCA
>JADFXI010000249.1:0-1797 GCA_015233655.1 Nitrospirota bacterium
CTTTGTGGGGGCCGGTCATGACGGCAAGTGTCGTCCTTGGCAACGAGTCTTCAGTGCAGATGCCTATACAGGTGGTTGACGCTACGTTTGGAAGTGTTCCGCGCTCATGCGGAATCCCTGATACAAACCCTGTCAGCGCCGGTTTCAACGGGATCCTTGGCGTTGGCCCGCTTGCATACGATTGTGGTCAGATTTGCGTCAGCACAGCAGTCGGGCAGTATTACTCCTGTCGTGGAACAACCTGCAGCGGAACAGCGGTGCCGCTATCCAATCAGGTGCCGAACCCTGTTGCGGTCCTGCCGTCTGACAACAACGGCTTGATAGTGCAGCTTCCGGCAATATCTGCTGCAGGGGCGTCGTCAGTCAGCGGCTCTCTTGTGCTCGGCATCGGCACCAAAGCCAATAACACGCCTTCAGGGGTTACGACGTTTACGGTCGACCAGTATAACGAATTTACTACGACTTACAGGGGCGCCGCTTACAGCGGTTTCATAGACACCGGCTCCAACGGACTGTTTTTCCCAGCCTCCGGCCTAATCACTTCTTGCAGTTCCGGCTGGTTTTGCCCTTCGTCTGTAATGAATCTATCCGCGGGCATAACCGGGTCTTCAGGATCGCCTAATGCCACGGTTTCGTTCCAGATAGGTAATTTCAACAGTCTGACAAACTCGGCCAACAATGTTTTTAACGATATAGGTGGCGACAGTATGGGTTCGCCTTCATTCGATTGGGGGCTTCCATTCTATTTCGGACGCAACGTCTTTATCGGCATAGATGGCAAGACGTCCAGCCTCGGCACCGGCCCCTATTTTGCGTACTGACCAGTGGTATTGACAAGGGTATAACCAAGAATTATACTAATCAGATGAAAACAGCTATATCTATTCCAGATAAGGTTTTTTATGAAATCGAGAACGTCGCAAAGAAAAACAAATCCTCCCGAAGCGAATTGATAACCCTTGCGGTAAAAGAATATCTTGAGAGAATAAAAAACCGGCAACTGTTGGAAGACCTTAACAAGGCCTATTCAGAAGAGGAAACAGAACAAGAAATATCGGTCAAGCCGCAAAAAAAGAAATATTATGCCCGCAGGATATCGAGGGAGAAATATTGAGAATACGTCAGGGGGATTTGTATTGGATCGAGTTCGGTGACTCCGAGGGCTCGGCCCCCGGTTACAGGCATCCGCATGTCGTTGTGCAGAATAATGTGTTCAATGACAGCAGGCTTAACACCGTTGTGGTATGCGCTATAACGTCAAACTTGAAAAGGGCTGAAGCCCCCGGCAATGTGATGTTAAAAAAAGGAGACGGCGGGCTGAAAAAGGACAGCGTTGTGAATATTACACAACTTATGACTGTAGACAAGGCAGACCTTGCTGAAAAGATCGGAACACTCGCTCAGGGGAAAGTAAACCAGATTATAAATGGCATTGAACTTTTACTTGAGCCAAAAGAAGTGAGTGTGTAAGCGTTGTTGAAATCGGGTAAAATGTTTCCCATACATGTTTTGCTTGAGCAGAATATGCCCTCTTAATGTAAAATATCTGATGCCGATTGCTAATGAGAAAGACATGGCCGCCATGAGAGCTGCTTCCTACTATTTCTATTGCGATAAGACTATTGAGGATGGGGCAAAATGCGTTTTGCTGCTCGGAGGTTTTACAGGCTACCAGAATTTCGGCGATATACTTCAGCTGAAGCACGCAATCTCTTTTCATAAGAATACGACGGGACTGACGCCTGTCGTTATTTGTGATATTGCCTGCATCCCTGGTCCGGGCTATCCGGAAAAACT
>JADFXI010000249.1:1928-2341 GCA_015233655.1 Nitrospirota bacterium
ATTTCCATACATACGGAGGTGGGTTTCTTAACAGGTACTGGATACAGGTATACCTTTCGCTGGCGCCTGACATCATTGATTTTTTTGGAGTCGGACATTATCTTTTTAGCGGACAGCAAATTGACCGCGAGGTTGCGGATAAACTGAAAGCGTTCTTCGAGAAATACCCGCCCATGCTTATCGGATGCCGGGACGAGGAGTCGCTGGCCATAGTAAAAGAAATTGTTTCTCATGGAGCAGCCTATTCCTTCGATGACGCCTTTGAATGTTTGCTGGATATTTCCAGGAGTGTGACCTTTACGGAATCCGCTGACGGCAGGCAGACAGTCTTGCTCCACCTGAATATTTCGCGTTATGCGCATGACAATGAGACTATTAGGGAGGGGCTTGAAGTATACAAAGAAGCTCTGAGA
>JADFXI010000024.1:0-12735 GCA_015233655.1 Nitrospirota bacterium
CAACGTCTTTGGTCACACTTACGACCGGCAGGATCTTACCTGTTAAATTTACTATTTTGTTTATCGTCGTCGAAAAGCTTTCGATAACATTGCGCGCGATGAAGTTTATGCGTCTGATTTCGTCCTTTTCATCGGATGAAAGGACAAGGCCTGTTTCCTTGTCAGCAGCCTCTATCATTGTTTGCGCTAAGGAAGTTAGCGGTTTGAGAGTATATCCTACCACCAGGATAACGAGTGCTATAGTGACTATTATGCCTCCCGCACCGATGAGAACATAGAGAAACTGCAGTTTCCTGATCCTGTCAAAAGGCGCTGCCATGGGTATTTTCAGAATTACGGCCCCGAGCACGTCTCCCTCGGAAGCATGATGGCATGAAAGACAATTCTTGCCCATGATATCAGACTTTGCGATATAAGGGTATATTCCAACCAGGGTGGTCTCCTTGAGCACAACCTTTTCTTTCCCTGTTCTTATTACCTCGCGCTCAACATCCTCGGATGCATACTCCTGCGGCTCGCCTTTGCCGAAGTCTTTATCGATCAATTCAGTCCTGACAACCTTTACGTCAAATATTCTTCCCATCTGTTCGAGAAACTGCTTCTTTGATTCTTTGTAGTTTCCGGTTATCATCATGGTAGTTATAGCATTGAGAACGGTATCACGATAGCCGCCGAGAACTGATGATTGCATCTCATCGAGCATATTCTTCTTGGACTGGTAGCCTATTACACTCACAGCGACGATTACTCCGATGGTAATGACGCAAATTATGGGTGTCGCAATCTTCCACTTTAGTGATAAGTGTGAAAAAGACATTTGATAAATCCTCCCTGCATGTCCGCGTTTTAACCTGTCTGCCGTATAATTAGTGCTGAAAGTCATTTTCAGTCCAGGTAACTGAAGTTCAGGCTGAAAGACCTATGATTCTACTCCTTTTTGAGGCCAAAATCAACAGGTAGTTTAACCAAGGTCTCTTTTTCCATCTTTTTGTTTTGCAACTATTTGTATTTCCGGATGTTGTTAAGATATTGTTATAAGGGGAGGTTACACTTGACAAGATGCCGTTTTCAATATAAAAATTATCGAAACATGGTCGTGGCCATAAGTACGCTCAATCATGTCATCTCAGTGTCCTCAAACTCCGAAATACGCATGTTGCGTGGAAAAAATAGAGCAGGACAGAAACAGCTTTAAAATAGTTTTAATATTCTGTCCTCTGTTTCAAAAGTTTCGTGTCTTATCATATTCTTCCCGTTCTTTTTTACATCATACATGAGGGTATCCGCCTTCGATATTAATTCATCAAGCGATTTGGGAGGTGACTCAAATGTTGCTATTCCAATGCTAAAAGTTACATCCCATTTGTTTTTTAGCATGTTATGAAGAAGCGCGTTTTGAATCTTTTTAAACGCTATCCCCGAGGGCACTTCTTCTGTTTCAGGCATGATAACTGCAAATTCATCTCCGCCAATTCGCGAAACAATATCGGAAGTGCGTACGTTGTTTTTAAGTGTATCAGCGACTACTTGTAACAACATATCCCCGGTTTGATGTCCCAGGGTATCGTTTATTGTTTTGAAATTGTCGCAATCTATATATGCAACTGTAATTGGATGCTCGTATCTCTTGCATCTTTCCAATTCCAGACCCCCCATTTCAATAAACGCATTACGATTTGCTATGCCTGTTAACGCATCCTGTCTTGCCAATGATTTTTCGTCATGATAAATATCCTTCGCGATTGTAATAGCGTAAGCGAAGATTACAAAGAAAATCGCCATGCTAACAATATTCCAAAGAAGGATAGGAGTATTGGAATACATTAACCCACTCATATGATTCGAGAACACACTTGTTGCTGAACATAAAATGCTGATAAAAATTCCTGCTTGCAGATTTATATTCCAGCAAAAAATTGAAATCGGCAGGAGATAGAGAAAAGATACATTTACTTCATATCCGGTGATGTACTCAACAACTCCAATGAGAGCAAGGAAAGCACATCCAAGAAAGATCGATTTTATCTTGGACTGGTTATAAAGCACATTTCCCGCTTTTTTAAAATAACTCTTCATTTATATGCGCACCTTCTTCGCCTAAAGGCAAAAGATATTCTGCACATTTCCGAACAAACTAAAAAACCCAGCGTGATTATAGCACATAATCGACGAATGCTCTTTTTTGTTAGTGATGATAGCCTGTCCAGAATACTCACGAACACGCGCCAAAATTGATCTCAATGAGTATCCAAAATCACCGGCAAACGCACACCTAATCTAAAAGAGCAGGGGGAGCTGACGAGCCGGAAAAACCTTTCATTGCACCTCTCTGCGTCTTCGCTTAGAAGCGCCTGCATAGAGGCATCTACTGTCGGTATTTTGGGCTGTGGTTATATTATCCTTTCACTGCACTGTAAATTCAACGCACTGATGATCTATTCCATTCCAGCTTGTATCATATAAGTATTCACAGAAGTAATAGGCGCCTGCATCAGCGAGAGAAGGAATCAATCGCATAATGTCATTCTTGCTGACTGTCTGGCCTGCGGAAAGCGCCACTGGAACATAAATAGTATCAACCCATGAACCTTTTGGAGTATAGACAGACGCGTACAAGTAAAGCGAATAACTTGAACTGTAGTTATTGGTAATCGAAGAAGCTACCGGCCCAAAGGTCCCGCCACGGGACACCGTGGTATTTGAAGGCCCGGTAAGGGCATGACTGATGGAACCAGAGGCTGCCGATTCTGTAATAGTAAAAGTCTGACCTGCCGCGGTTATCGTACCTGTTCTTGAACTTCCCGACGTGTTGGCCGACACGGAATAGCTCACAGTGCTGCTTCCCGTCCCGCTGCTGCCGGCTGTTAAAGTTATCCATGAAGCATTACTCGCAGCAGTCCATGCGCAACTGCTCGAAGAAGGCGTAACGCTTATGTTGCCTGCTCCTCCTGAATATCCCACTGTCTGGCTGGATGAGCTTAATGTATAACTGCAGGTAGCAGAATTCGATTTAACAGCAAAAAGATAGCCACTGGATGTACTGAAATATAGCGTTCCGTCCGGTCCTATAGCAGGGCAGTTTTCAGTTATACGCGAACCGGCTGAGTATGTCCAGAGCAGGGTGCCATCAGATTTTAGAGCATACATATTTCCATCTATCGCCCCGACGTAAACCGTGCCATCGGCCCCGATGACCGGCGCTGTTAAAACTCCGTACTTAGGATTGTGTATGTCTGATGAGTAATCAGGATTTATTCCTGTTTGATACGACCACTTTGTCTTGCCTGTAGTGGCATCTATGGCATATAACATTCCATCACTCGCAGTGCCGACGTATATGATGCCGGATGAGGAAAGTGCAGGCGTTAAACTGCCTGCTGTCCCCGCATCTGACTGCCACAATTGCGTTCCACTTGAGTTGAAGGCATTGACCCTGGCATTTCCACTGACATATATAGTTCCATCTGATCCCACTACGACCCCACTTGCCCTGAGCGAATCGATTTTTTACTCCATTTAAGAGTTCCATCAGAGGAGTTCAGGGCATACAGCGTTCCATCAGTTGTGTAATTAGCATCCCCGCTGCCCACATAAACGGTTGAGCCATCAGGGCTCAAGGAGGGAGAGGCGAGGGGAGCAATAGAGCCGGCAGTCTGGTATTTCCATTTGAGGGTGCCGTCGGACTTTAGAGCATAAACGTAAGTATTCCAGGACCCGATATAAATGGTCCCGTCGCTTCCGATGCATGGTTCCCCGTGGATATTTGAACTCAGGCCGGTGCCCACTGAATAGACCCATTTTGACGCGCCTGATGATGTAAAGGCGTAAAGTTGTGTTCCTCCCACCGCATAAACTGTTCCATCGGATGCTACTGCTGTTGCACCTCCTCCGCTTATGGATGCGGTCCATGCTATGCTGCTGTTGGCGGTACTTAAAGCCAGCAGGCTGTTGGCCGCTGTTACATAGAGAGTGCTCCCATCCAGGCTTAGGCTCGAACTATCGAAAGACGACATGTTGGCAATGCTATTGCTGGTATATTCCCATTTTAGAGTATTGGCCTGGGGGCCATTGTATGCACTCTGACCTGTATGTTGGGCATCGTGATGAAACATAGGCCATGAACCTGTACTCGCGCTTGTACTGCTGAGGTTTACCATCTGGGAGGACGACAATGCCTTTCCGTTTCCGGATGACAACTCCCCACCCCTGCCGCATGATGCAAGAAGGACGAGAATTAAAAAGCTAACGCTTGAGATAGTTAATCTCTTCATCTTGCGCCTCCTATTCGGTTCTTCGTTAAGTTGATTATAACTCTGTTTCCATATTTTTTACTGCCTCGAATTTAGTATTACCTCTATGCCGTCAGACAGGGTTGTCTCCCTATTGCTGGATTTGGGATTACAATAGCTTTATAATAAATAAAACTGACTGTCAGGAGCAATTAACCCCAGATGGGCACCACGGTAAGAGAGGTAGGAGAGTCTCAGTTCGACGCATTTAAGGCGTTTAAAGAGTATGCTCTCTATAAAGAACAGTATTACCATATAGACAGGAAGATCCTGATTAACGGCACTTCTGTTAACTTCGATGTTTTTGTGCTTTCAGGGCAAAAACTATCGCACCTTTACTCAGCCGGTTCGCGTATTACTGAGAACTGCCCTGCATTAGGGCCGGACGGAACGCTTTATTTCAGTTCGGACAGCGGTTATCTTTTTGCAGTTGGATCAAAATCAACTTCCTGCAGTTATTCATTAGGCTCATCCAGCCAGACCATCAGCTATTCGGGAGGAGCGGGCAATGTAAGCGTGACCGCTTCATCAAGCGCCTGCACATGGACGGCGGCGAGTAATGCTTCATGGATAACTATAACATCCGGAAGCAGCGGCACGGGAAGCGGCACTGTAAGCTATTCCGTGTCAGCCAACACATCCGGAAGTTCAAGAACAGGTACGATAACGGCAGCAGGTCAGACTTATACTATCACAGAGTCGGCAGCGACGGGTTCCATCAGTCATACACTTACCGGGCCTTCGATTACCACAGTGTCGCGCGGCGGCACTTACGGGCCTGCGACTTCCTCGATTACAAATAACTACAGTTCAAGTTATTCGCTATACCTGTACGCGTCTGTCTACACTCCCAAAGGCTCATGGGTTGATACCATTTATGTTCCAATGGCCCTTTCCGCGGGCCAGACAGTCAGCAAGAACGATATTATGCGATTGATTCCTTCTCTCGCTGATACAGGCACCTACTACTTCTGTGAATACTTATACGATACAAGCTGGAATGGAATAGACAGCAAATGCGTTAACTTTACTGTCCAGTAGAGGGAGACACCTATGGCAGAGAACAGAAAGATTCGAAAGGTCTTCAAGAGCAAACCCACCATCGAGGGCGCAGGGGTCCATCTCAGGCGGGTCTAAACTTATTCATGTTTTCTACGATAATATTAATAAAACCTGATAAGTAATTTATTGATGAAAATAGTTCTCCAAATTTTAACGCTAATTGCAATTTTATCCGGCATATCATTTGCATCCGACACTGCCAATTGGGTGCTTATTGCCAGAAGTGCTAATCATAAGGATTTCTTCATCGACTCAAAGACCCTTTCATATCAGCTGATTAAGTTGAAAATGCAAATGAGCGAGGAGCAAGTGGCAACAGCATGGTTCAAGATAGTTCCAGGCAAAGAAGCGAAACAAACAGTCAGCCTGACAGAGAAATACATTAATGACGAGGTGGGTTATGCCACTGTCCTTATTCAGACAAACTGTGCAAATTCGATGTTAAGGGTACTTGTCATAAATATTTTTGATAAAGACGGCAAAATAAGTCACAGGATTGAGACATTGACATCGAAATATGAAGGCATACCTCCAAGAACAGTTTTTAATGACATTAAAGACATCATCTGCAGATGAAATTCAAACAATCGTTTAAAGGCGGATTCCCCTGGCATTCAAATACGTATTGAAGTCTCTTGTGACGGGATAATCCCATGACAGGTATTTGATGAATGTATCACGCACCGGTTTTTTCTTAAATAGCCCTGCAGCATGCTCATAATATCTGTCACATGCTTTAAGGTTGTCCCTCTGCTTATGAAGATATCCCATAACGATGTTTGCGATGATATGCTCGGACAGCTTTTCCATGATATACTCTTCCCTCTCTAAAATAAAATCCGCTCCGTCGCCGGTGTCCAGGCAGGGATTATTAATAAAGTTCAGTTCTATGTTTGCGTCATAAGCTATTTGCTTGAGTTGTTCGTAATTCCATTCGTCGGATTTGAAAGAATTGTAATGGAAATAATCGAAGCGGCTCAGATCGGAATCGTCAAATTCGAGCACGCCCAAAGATTTCGCGTCTTCGAACAATTTCGTGCCGGGGTATGGCAGAACTATAGAAATAGTGTTCAGATTTGCCCTGAGTTCCCGCGCAAAGGCCAAGGTTTCACCTATCTGCGCCAGTGTCTCTTTCGGAAATCCCAACATCCATAAGGCTTCAACATATAGCTTCCTGCTCTTGGCTATGCCGACTATCTCTCTCACCTTGTCGAAATTCAGCCTCTTGTTAATGCGGGCCTGCATTTCCTGAGACGCGGTCTCGACAGCTATAGTCAGTTGTTTAAGGCCCGCCTTTATAAGCAGGTCTATAATCTCTTCATCGAGGTGCTTGACCGAAAAATTCTGGAACCTTACACCCCTGTTCAGATCATGGACTATCAATTCGTTCAAAAATTCCGTTATCCATGACCTCGAAAATGTTGGATTGTCGTCAACAAGGTAGACTTCGACCTCGCCGTACTGCCGCCTGATTTCACTGATCTCATGTATCAGGCTGTCAACAGGCCTGTATCTGACATTCCCTCCCCAGCACATATGGACAGTACAGTACGTGCATTTATACGGGCATCCCCTGCTGCCCTCGATTTCGAGCACCTTCAGTCCGCTCTTCCTGAAATAACTCCCGATATTCATATAATGCCACCCCGCCGGGGGCAAATCTTCACCTTTAAGGAAACCGTGTCTTCTTTCATTTATGGTGACTTTACCGCTTGCATCTTTTTTTGCATAGCCGTCAAATGGGAATCTAGCCTCGAATATTTCATCCGTATGATTATTGAGCTTGTTCAGAATGTGCATTAAAGCCGCCTCGCCTTCTCCTATGACCGCGTAATCGGCATCGTGATCTGTAAGCGCCCTTTCAGGGTATACAGATGCATAGCCGCCGCCGATAATTATTTTGGCGTCAGGATGGTATTTTTTTGAAAGTTTTACGGCAAGGTCCACCCATTTGACAGTGAATATGAACATGACCGACAGTGCGAGAACACCATAATCGCTATCTTTAATTACATTCTCCATTAAATTTATATACGATGAGGTATCTATGGGGACCCCTGGCTCGGTATATCCTTCAATATTAAGGTCGATGGCCTTTAATTGGTAACCGAAGGTGTCGTGTTTGTGGACGAACGAGCAGAGTGAAGCCAGCGCCAACGAGGGGGTCGGAGCAAACAGCAAGTTAAATCTCATGTCCTCCTGTGCGGAAGGCTCAGGAAACGGGCAAGTAGGCACCTTCAACAGCAGAACATTACCGTATTTATTCATAAATATTGTCCTGCCTGCTCTTCAGCGCGCGAATAATATAGGCTAACCATTATCGGAGAACCCCTCAATGATACGATCCAGCTCGTTTAAACTTATCCCCTCGTAATCTATATCACTAGGGGTTATTTCAGAAAACTCCCTGCCTGCACAGTGCTTGGCGACAAGCAATATATTTTTCTTATAATCCGAACAGAGTTCTTCCATCGACTTCTTACCATAATAACGCTGATCATAGCCGACAGATATTTCCATCTGTCCACCCATGACAACAGCGCTAATCTCCAGATCATGAGTATTATGAGTTAGAGCGCCGGTAATCTCCGGCGCGTCCTCGGCTATTATAAAGGTTTCTCCAACGTTCTCACCATCAAAGCTGCCCCAATAATTGAAAACTAATTGAGGCTTGAGCACAAATGCCGGATCATCGCCGTTTTCACGTTTTGTCAAATACTTCAAGATGCCGTAGCCGATACCCCTCTGCGGTATTTTTCTGAGAGACTCTTTAATGTGTTTTATACAATACCCTGTCTCACAGGATTCGGGCAGTTCCAGGATAAAGGGAAAGAGGCTTGTGAACCAGCCGACTGTCCTGCTTGTGTCAACGCCTTCGATGATAGGCTCCCTGCCATGTCCTTCAAGTGCAACCAGAGTCTTATTAACTCCATGCCGGTCTTTCAGAGTAAGTGCCAAGGCGGTAAGAAGCAGATCATTCGTTTCCGTATTGTAGGCATGATTAGCCGTGGTCAAAAGCCCGGAGGTCTCCTGGGCCGCTATGACGCTACGCGCAGATCCCCTTCCCGACACGTCATCGGTCTCTGCGTCTCTGGGGATTGACTTGACATCAGAGCGCCCTATATCGCGCCAGTACTCTGTCTCTTCCATCAGAGTCTTGGTGTCGCGGTATTCAACCA
The DNA here is from genome assembly GCA_015233655.1 of Nitrospirota bacterium. Taxonomy (GTDB): domain Bacteria; phylum Nitrospirota; class Thermodesulfovibrionia; order Thermodesulfovibrionales; family Dissulfurispiraceae; genus JADFXI01. Next base: position 8,531 of record JADFXI010000024.1, read on the forward strand.
AACTCTCAGCCCATTGCTTGAATGAGGTAGTCTTCGGAGAGAATGAAATATCCTTGCCAGACATACGCTGCTCGTAACCTCGGCTGATGTCCTCCAGCAATATCCTCCATGAGACGCCATCAACAACGAGATGGTGCACAACTATAAACAGTCTGTCACAGTCCTTCAGACGAAATAACGCGACCCTCATCATTGGCCCGCTGTCTAAACTCATTCCGGAATATATTTTTTTGACCTGTTCTTCAAACCCGTCAGCAGATGTCCCTTCACTAATGATTTCCAGACTGAGGGGATAATCAGCACCTGCATTTTCCTGGATTATGGAGCCGCCTTCGATTCTGTACCTCATTCTCAGGGCATCATGATGATTCTGGATTTCACGAAGCACTGCCCGCAACGCGTCTTCATCGATCCTCTGTTTTGAATCGAGTATTACAGACTGGCAAAAGTGGTCTCTGTCATTCTCGAATTCTCCGAAAAACCAGGACTGTATAGGCGTCAACGGCACCGTGCCTGATACAAGGCCCTGTTCCGCCGTATTGACGGCAGCAGATGCTTTTAAGGCGACACCTGAAATAGTCCCCTGCTGGAAGATATCGCTTATTTCGAGCCTCAGACCTTCTTCCCTCAGTCTCGAAACAACCTGGATGGCCTTGATGGAATCGCCTCCCAGTCCGAAAAAGTTATCATGAATGCCTATGTTTTCTAGGCCGAGGACAGACTTCCAGACTCTCAATATACTTTCCTGAATCTCATTTTCCGGCGCCTCACGATAGACAGCTTCCATACTTTCCCTGACCCTGGGTGACGGCAAAGATTTCCTGTCCACTTTGCCGCTCGCCGTCAGAGGGAAGGCGTCGATTTGAACGATATGAGACGGGACCATATATTCGGGCAGTCTGCCCCTCAGCATGGTCCTCAAGTCATTTTCGATTGAGTGACTATCGCTGTCTGATGCGGCAGAAAGACCGATCTTGCGAAAAGTAAAATACGCCACCAACTCTTTCCCGCCGTTTACCGCATCCGCTGAAAACACCAGGACATCCCCTACGCCGGTATGTTCCCTTATTGCGCTCTCTATCTCGCCAGGCTCTATCCTGTACCCTCTGACCTTGACCTGGCTGTCCTTTCTTCCGACAAATTCTATCGAGCCGTCAGACAGTCTTCTCCCAACGTCGCCTGTTCTGTAGATCCGCTCGCCAACCCCAAGAGGGCTATTCACGAAATATTTTTCAGTCAGATCGGCCCTGCCAAGGTATCCTCTGGCGAGACCTGTGCCCGAAATGCATATCTCCCCGCAGACTCCTGCCGGAACAAGATTAAGCCAATCGTCCAGAATATATATGGAAGTATTGGAGATAGGCTTTCCTATCGGTATTGCTGATCTGTATTCCGCTGCCGGGTCGACCTTGTGAAAAGAGACGCATACCGAAGCTTCTGTCGGGCCATAGGCATTAATATACTGTTTTGTCTTTGCGTAAAAGATTGCGTCTTCCACATTGGCCGGTTCACCAGCGGTGATAATAGTCTTTACTCCGTGCATCACGTCTCTGTTTAACGTGCCCAGGTATACCGGCGGAAGGGTAATGACAGTCACCCCTTTTTCTTTAAGGTAAGAGAGAAAATCAAGCGTGTTGCCGACGATCCTTCTGCCGGCTATAACCACACAGGCCCCTGAAAACAGCGCCATGAATATTTCATACAGTGAAGCGTCGAAAGAGAGAGAGGCGAATTGCAATGAGCGGTCCGACTCTGAAATGCCGAAGGACCTGATCTGGTCAAATGACATATTGACCAGGCCCTTGTGCTCAACCATAACACCCTTAGGCAAACCGGTGGAACCCGATGTATAGATTATATAAGCAAGGCTGTCGGCAGTGGCGGTACTGTTCGGGTTGGCCGCCGACTCCTTTTTGGACTTTAAAATGTCCGCAATTTTGACTTCCTCTCCCAAATCATTCGCCTGCAAAATGCCTGCGTGCTCTTCTTCAGTCAGCAAGACTTTAAGCCCGCTGTCCCTCATCATAAACAGTATGCGCTCTCGCGGGTAGGACGGATCTATCGGAACATAGACCCCGCCCGACTTCAGTATTCCGAGCAGTCCGATTATCTCCCATTCAGAACGGTCTATCATCAGACCTACCATACTCTCGGGCTTAACGCCGTAGTCTTCACGCAGGCAATGAGCGAGCTGATTTGAACGCCGGTTCAATTCGGAATACGTAAGTTGAGTATTGCCGGATACCACAGCTATATTATCAGGGGTCTTTTCAGCCTGCTCTTCGAAGATGTCGACTATGGATTTCCCCGCAGGGTAATCATGCCTTGTAGCATTGACACCCTTAAGCAGGTCGCGGACTTCATCAGGGCCCAGCATGTTCATATCTTTTATGGGCCGTGTCGCATCCTGTATAACAGAAATAATAAGCTCCCTGAAATGGCCTTCCATCCTCCTGACTGTTTCCGGACTAAACAGATCGGTATTGTAATTAATATCAACCCTTAATCCGGACTGCGTCTCGACAAAATCGAAGAGCAGGTCTGTCTTGCTTGTCTTCCAGTCAATGTCGATCTCCGATATGCTTATCCTGCCGGAGTCCAGTTCCACCTTTTCGTCCACATTCAGATTCATCGCAACATCGAACAGCGGCGTATGGCTTATGTCTCTCGAAAGGTCCAGTTCGTCCACAAGACTGTCAAAGGGATAATTAGAATTTTCATAAGCCCCGGCAGCAGTCATTCTTACCTTTTCCAGGACGGATAAAAAACTTTCGCCGCCCTCCAGCCGGTCTCTCAGCACAATTGTATTGACATAAAAACCTATCTGTTTTTCGAGATCGGGATGGCTTCTGCCTGCAATGGCGGAACCGATGACGATGTCCTCCTGCCCGGTATACCTGTACAAAAGCACCTTTAAGATCGAAATCAGGACCATAAACAGACTTGCGTTGCGCGCCCGCCCCATCACCTGCAGACCATCTTTTAATGCCTCATCCAGGTAGAAACGCAGCGTGCTGCCATTAAAAGTCTTGACAGCAGGTCTCGGATAATCAGTCGGCAGGTCCAGAAAAGTCATCTCCCCCGAAAGTTTGTTGTGCCAGTAACTCCTCTGATTTTTTGCTTCGTCGGAGTCTATAAATTTGTTTTGCCATGCCGCAAAGTCCTTGTACTGGATCATAAGCAGCGGCAGCGGATTCTCCAGGCCGCTTACATGGGCATCGTAGAGGGCCATCATCTCTTTGGCGAATATGTTCAGGGACCAGGCATCGCATATGATGTGATGGATGTTAATAAGGAGTACATAATGGTCCGGCCCGAGTTTCAGCAGCGATGCCCTGAAGAGCGGGCCTTTCGACAGGTCGAAGCACTTCTGCGCTTCTCTTAATGCCAATTCCTTCGCAATTGCCGAACTGTCCGCATTCTTTGAAAGATCTATTTCCTCAAGCATAAAATCAAGATCGTGATGGACTTCAGCCTTCGGCTCGCCATTGATAACGGTGAAGGTGGTCCGCAGGGACTCGTGACGATTAACGAGATCCGACATGGTCTTTGAAAATGCCGCTGTATTGAGATCCCCGTTTATTGAAAAGGCGCCTAAGACGTTATAGGCATTCCTGCTGCCCATTTGGTCCATGACCCATAAACGCTTCTGGGCCCGCGAGAGTTCGTAATATGGCTTTTCTCTTAGCGGTTCTATTGCCCTGTAACTTGTCTTTGTCAGCGATGCCATATGTGAAGAGAGTTTTCTGATGGTGGAATGATCGAAGAAGTCCCTTATATTAACTTCCGTGCCGAACTCCTTATATATCCTCGACAGGACTCTAATGGCTTTCAGGGATTGTCCGCCGATCTCGAAAAACGGGCTGTTTACTCCCACTTTCTTTAACTCGAGGATGTCTTTCCATATTTCTGCCAGCCTGCTTTCGACATCATTTGCCGGCGGCTCGTACTTTTCCTTTTCATATATCAGTTCCTCGGGTTTTGGAAGGGACTTTTTATCTATTTTGCCGTTTATATTGAGCGGAAATTCATCGAGCTTCAGATAAAATGAGGGTATCATGTAATCCGGCAGATATTCACGAAGGAAGGCCCTGATTTCTTCGCCGCTTGTCGGGGCCTTTTCGGTGTAATAACACGTAAGAGTATTGTCGTTCTCAAGGTTTTTGTGGGCGAGGACAACTGCCTGTTCGATGGCCTCATTCGAG
>JADFXI010000024.1:12798-22010 GCA_015233655.1 Nitrospirota bacterium
CAGCCCTCCTATCTTTACCTGGGTATCGAGCCTGCCTATGTATTCGATGCTCCTGTCAGGCAGGTACCTTCCCATATCTCCGGTCTTATAAACAATATCGGAGAGGTCGCCGTTTATAGGATTTGGAACAAAACTGCGCGCAGTAAGTTCCGGGTTTTTATAATAGCCCTTGCCGATAAAAGGGGACTTGATATAAATTTCTCCCAGTTCGCCTATGTCGCACAGCGCGGCATTATTTTTTATTACAAGAAGAGCGGCATTGGATATCGGCTTACCGATGGGGACAACTTTATTCAGGTCAGCCGGCCTTTCCTTTATCCTGTGAAAGCTCTTTGCAAGTGTTTCACTCGATCCGTAAAGGTTAACCAGTTCCGCCCTGTTACCGGTCAGATCCATCCACCTGGCCGCATCACGGGAATATAATTCTTCTCCAACGAGCAAGACCTGCCTTACTGAATTGAGAGAGCTTCCTGAAGTCTCCATCTCCTTCATGATAAGGCGCAAAAGAGACGGCACTGTATGGACCAGGGTTATTCCGCTTTTATCGAGCCACTGCACCAGGCGATTTGTATTGGTAATCGTGTCGGGGGCAGGAATACAGACCGTTCCTCCTGAAATTAGCGGGGCGAATATATCTCTGAGTATCACATCATTAGTACTTGGCGAGAGTTGGCTGGTCCTGGTCTCCTGGTCCAATGCAAATTCCGTAATTTCCCAGTGCATGAAATGGCTGACTGTCTTGTGGCGTCCGAGTATTGCCTTTGGTTCCCCGGTAGAGCCGGAGGTATGCACTATGTAATTCCCATCATCAGGGTCAGAGACCAACGGAGGGTTATGCACAGGATAATTATTGGAATTGAAAAAACTGAATACGGGTAAATATATGCCTGAACCAGAATGTCTGAAATCGGACAGTGACAGCTCGCTTCCTGCAATGAAAACCTTAGGAGATGTCCTGTTCAATATATTTTCGATGCGCCGGGCCGGGAACCTGGGGTCAAGGGGCATGAATATGCCGCCTGACTTGAAGATGCCTATCATGCTCGCTACATACTCGATGCAGCTCTTGATAAAAACAGCCACTACGACATCTCTTCCGACCCCGCATTCGATAAGCGAAAAAGCTATCTGGTTCGCTTTTTCATTTAATTCACGATATGTAATAGTCCTGCCTGTCTCTTCTTCAACGGCTATATTACCGGGAAACTCATCAGCAACGCTTTCAAATACGCTGTGTATTATCTTCTTGTTCATCCATGCTCCTCCGGCATCAATTATAATCCGGAATTTGGAATAACTCTACCAGTATGCCGAATGTCAGCACTATCAGCAATAAATCGTTTTCGAGGTTCGGATTCAGTTCGAATTTCCCGGACCTGTACCTTTTCTTCAGCAGCTCTACGGCATCAGGATTAAAGTACCCCTGACTCTTTATCTTATCGTAGGACAACAAGTCATTTATCCACTCGATGTCCTGCCTTAGCAGGAATGGGCTGCCTGGCGCCACAAAGGCGAACTTCTGCCTCCGCACTATCTGTTCCGGCAGAAGTTTACCCGCATATTTTTTTAAAATGTATTTTTCGGTCCCTTCATTCACCAGCATAGCGGGCGGTATGGTCTTCGCAAATTCCATAAGGTCGATGTCCAGAAAAGGATACCTGGCCTCAACTGAGTTCGCGAACGATACGCGGTCTCCATGATCGGAGAGGAGATGGTGCGGAAGCCTCAACTTGAAATCGAGATAGGACCTCTTATGTACCGGGTGTCTCCCGCTCAGCCTGCTCTTGTCCACTAATGTGCCTCGCACACTATCAAACTCGTCAATCCTCGAAGCAATATGCCGGGAGTATATTGAGCGTTTGATGTCCTGTATCTCGTATTGGTTCCTTTCGTAAAGCAGTCCTGCATCTCCCCATAAATGCTCCCTTATCGCTCTTTCCGCCTCTCTCGCAATAAACTCCTCTGCTCCCGGCATGTCCTCTTCCTCATTACGCAATAAATCGTATTTGTGCCCTATATAACCTGCGAAGAGTTCGTCGGACCCTTCGCCTGTGAGCACGACCTTGATCCCGTTTTTATGGGCCAGTCCTGATATCGCAAGCAGGCAGGTGTCATAAGTCTCCTTTAACGGGCTCTCGGCATGATAGACAATGTCCCTGAGTCCGGCGCTGATGTCCTGCCAGCCGAATACGACCTCGTGATGGACAGACCGTATTTGTTCAGCCATTATTCTCTGATATTTCCTCTCGTCTATTCCTTCGTCCGTAAAACCTACTGAAAAAGAATGCCGTACGTCATCGGGATGCAGGCGCTGCGTCAGGGCCGATATTATGGACGAGTCGAGTCCGCCGCTTAAATAGAGACCGACAGGGACATCAGCTATAAGGCGGTATTGCACAGACCTCTGAATAAGTTCTTCGAGCCTTTCGAGATAATATGATATGGGCTTGTCGCAGGTTATCTCAGACTCAAGGGGGTAGACCAGGTCCCAGTACTCCCTTATGCTGACCTTTCCCTTTCTCACAACAATATAATGTCCGGGGCTGAGGCTTCTTACATCCCTGAATATCGTAAAAGGACTTATCGCTGCCGGGAAAGAGAATATCTGGTCCAGGCCTGTAAGGTCTATCTCGCGGCTGACGCTGCTGCACTGCAGAATTGCTTTAATCTCAGAGGCGAAGATAAAGAGATTATCCTTCTCGGAATAGAAAAGCGGCGCTATGCCTGCATGGTCCCGCGCCAGGAAAAGGGACCCGTCCCGGTCGTCATAAATGGCAAAGGCGAACTGGCCGTTTAATTTATTTACGAGGTCAACTCCGTAATCCTCGTAGAGATGTACCAATACTTCAACGTCGCAGTTTGTATAGAACTTGTGGCCCCGCGCCTCAAGGTCTCTCCGCAATTCCCGGAAATTGAAGATCTCTCCGTTACAGACCACCGTAATAGAATGGTCCTCATTGTATATGGGCTGATTGCCGGTGCCAAGGTCTATAATCGATAGGCGTCTGAAACCCAAGCCGATGTTGTTCCTGATGAAAAAACCGGAATCATCCGGGCCCCGGTGAATAAGGGTGCCGGCCATCCTTTCGAGCAATTCAGCATCTACCCTTCCCTGGCCAGCTATATCAAGTACGCCGGCGATTCCGCACATCTGAAGCCCGATAAATTCTCAAAATTCTTCCCCTATTTCCATGATTGAATCCAAAAACCTGTTTCCCTCTTCTCTCTCTTCCGAACTCGTCAATGATTTCTTCAACCGTTCGAGAGAAATGTCAGGGTCCGCCGAGACGGCGTCGACCAGATTGATTATATCGGTCCTTATCCGCTCTAACTGCTCGCTGCTGTATACGTTGGAATTATAACGGAACTCGAAACCAATGTCTTTTTTCGGATGAATGAGGACTGCGAGATCGTAATTTGTCTGCTCATATACCTCTATATCGCTGATCGAAAAACCGACCTGCATTTTTTCATGCAGCTCATGCAGTTCGTCGCTCAACGGATAGTTCTCAAAGATTATAAGGTGATCAAAAAGCCTGTTCTTAAGGGGAGAGAGTACCTGTATCTCAGGAAGCGAGAGGTAATGATAAGGCACGCTCAAAAGCGCCTCTGTCTGGGTCCTTTTTATCAATTCATCAAAAGTGTCGTCACCATGAATCCTGACCCTTACCGGCACTGTATTTATAAAAAGCCCTGCGATCCGCTCGACACCGGGTATATCGTCCGGACGTCCGGAAACAGTGACTCCAAAGACCACGTCATCTGAGCCGCTATATTTGGCGAGAAGGACGGCCCAGATATTTTGCAGGATAATATTTATCGTCACCTGATGTATGGAAGCCACCAGAGAGAGCTTCCAGGACCTTTCGACTTCAAGAGAGAAATTGTACACGCCGGGCGTAATAACATGGCCCTCAGCCTTGCTCTTACCAATTAATGTCGTTGCCCGTTCATATCCGTCCAGATAATTCCTCCAGTAGGCCTGGGCCGCTTTTGTATCGAAACTTTTCAGCCAGCGTATATATGTACCGTATTGACCTGCGTCGCTCATTTGGATGGCCGCCCCATCACGCAGGGCCTTGTATGATTCGAACAATTCCTTGAGAACTATGCCCAGGCACCACCCGTCCATCACAATATGATGGTAGCTCCAGATTAGCTTAAAAGAGGCATCCCCCACTTTTAACACCGTCACCTGCATCAAAACATCCTTTGAAAGGTCAAAACCGTTTTCGAAAACCATCCGCTTCTGCCGCTCTATATAACCTTCCTGTTCCGGCCTCGTATATGATGACAGGTCTTCAAATCTGAAATCGGCGGCCCTTTCTCTGAATACAATCTGGAACGGCTCCTCTGTTTCCTTATATACAAAGATCGTCCTGAAGATATCGTGTCTCTTAAACAACTCATTCCAGCTCTTCCTGAATGCGCTGATATCGAGTCCGCCCTCAATAGTGAACGATATCTGTTCGAGATAGGCAGTGGATTTGTCATCTGATATTCTGTGATACAGCATGCCTTCCTGGAGCGGAGAGAGAGGGTAAATATCTTTAAGTCCGCCCCTGTCAATTCCGTTGCGCACGAGAAACTCATCGATGCCCTGAGGAACCGATAACGGGCAGTTAATGTGGCCCGAAATACAGCTGGCGTTCGACCCTCCATTGCTGCCGACCCTCTGTGACAGTTCCGCCACAGTCGGGTAGCGGAATATGTCCGTCACCTTAAGTTTCAGTCCCTCGCCGTTCAGCCGCGATATTATCTGGACCGCTTTGATAGAATCGCCGCCAAGGTCAAAGAAATTATCGGTTATACCGATTCCCCGCCGCGAGAGGACGGACTCCCACACCTTTACAAGCTTCTTCTCCAGTTCATTGCCTGACGTCTTATGATCGACGCCCGCAGCTATTTTAGTTGCATCGCCCATGTTCGGCAAGTGCGGCAGCGCCTTTCTGTTTATTTTTCCGCTCGACATAAGCGGCATGCGTTCAACGGGGACGAAGAATGACGGGATCATATAATCAGGAAGTGTCTGCCTCAAATAGTCCTTCAGGTGTGATGCGGTGAGTTCGGTGTCGCCTTCTATAAATGCCACAAGCTCGTTCTCGCTGTCAGCCCCGTTCAGACGCTTGACGTCTACCACGGCAGCCCTGATACCGGGATGCCTCATAAGCGCATATTCTATCTCGCCAAGCTCGACCCTGAACCCCCTCACTTTTATCTGGTGGTCTTTCCTGCCCAAAAATTCTATTGAACCATCGGTCGACCGCCTGCCCAGGTCTCCGGTCCTGTAAAACCGGCTGTTCAGCACAGCCGTCCCTGAAAATATCCTGTTGCTGATGGCCGCATCATCGACAAACTTCTCCGCCGTCAGGTCCGGCATATTCAGATAACCCCTGCCTACTCCATCTCCATATATGCATATCTCTCCTATGCAGCCGAGAGGCATAAGACTGCTGTCTCCTGCAAGTATGATTACGCCTTCATTGAGAAGAGGCCTGCCGATCCCTGAATGGAGGCCGTCCAGTCTTTGTGTTGTTGACCATATAGTGGTCTCTGTGGGGCCGTATACATTAAAAATATCGCCTATTGCATATTGCTTCAGGTCCTCGCAAAGGCCTTCCGGAAGGCCCTCTCCGCCTATAAGGAGCGTCCTTACGCCGTTTAACAAACGCTTGTTCACGGCTGTAACGAGCAGCTTCATCCTTGAAGGTGTAGCCTGCATTACAGTTATACGGTTATTTCTGATAAGGTCCAGTATCAGTTCAGGCTCCATGCACTCTTCCTCGGATGCAATGACTACCTTCATGCCGTTTAACAGACTGCATATTAACTCCAGCACCGATATGTCGAATGTAAAAGTCGTCAGTCCGAGAATTGTGTCATCCGGCGAGAACCCGAATTTGTGAGGCAGGTTGAGGGAGAAGCTCACCACATTGCGATGTTCTATCATCACTCCCTTTGGTTTTCCGGTAGATCCCGAGGTGTACATGACATATGCAAGACTGCTGCCGGAAATAGCGCCGTGCGGCTTTGAGGTCACAGCCTTTTTCGCAGCAGCGATGTCTGCTGCTTTGACTTCAGGATTATTATTCAGAGAGGCAGCTCGGATATACTTATTCTCAGTTAATACAACTGCGCATTTACTGTTGTTTATTATATAACTGATTCGTTCTTCCGGATATGACGGATCAACGGGGACGTAAGCAGCCCCGGATTTCAGAATGCCGAGCATTCCTGCAAGCATCATCTCAGACCTGTCCACCATTAATCCCACAAGATCGCCAGGCTTCACGGCATGGAAATCCAGCAGATACGAGGCTAGAGCGTCGGCGGTCTCATTGAGTTCCCTGAAGGTAAGACTCTTGTTCCCGAAAACAACCGCTGTTCGCTCAGGTGACAGAGCGACCTGCTCTTCGAACAGATCGACAATGGTCTTCTTGTCATGATAAGCCATGACAGTATCATTAAACTCAACGATAAGCTTATGTCTTTCCGAGTCAGGCACTATATTTATTCCGGACAGTGGAAGGTCATAATCAAGCAGCACTTCACGCAATAATTTTTCGAAATATGACCGGTATCTCATGATCGTGTCACTGCTGAAAAGCCCGGTGGAATACTCGAACCGCATATTAAGTCTGGCTTCAGCCTCTATTGCTTCTAGAGCGAGGTCGAACATGGATGTGCCGGGATCAACGTTGCGCGCTGTAAAAACAAGGTCTCTGATTTTTAATACCCTGCTGTCGGCATTTTCAAAGATAAACATAGTGTCGAAGAGCGGGTTGCGGCTGACATCCTTTTGAAGATTGAGCTTCTCTACCAGACTGCCGAACGGGTAGTCTCCGCAATCGTATGCCGATAAGAGCTTCTTCTTCATTCCTCTGACGAATTCGCTGAATTTCATTTCAGGCGACAAGATGTTTCTGACAGCAAGGGTATTTGCGAACATTCCTACAGTATCGTCGAAATCTTTTGCCGGCCTGCCTCCGACAGGAAGGCCGACGATAAGATCGTTTTGGCCCGTCAATTTGTAAAGCAATACATAATATGAGGATAAAAGTATCATGAAAATAGAACTGCCGGTCTTTTTCGCAAGCAGCTTCAGGTCTGCTGTCATGACCTCGTCAATCACGAAATGAAGATTGCTCCCGGCAAAGTCCTGTACTACAGGCCTTGGAAAGTCTGCAGGCAGGTTCAGTACAGGCAACTCGCCCGAAAACTCTGAAAGCCAGAAGGATTCATGTTTCTTAAATTCATCGCTGTTAATGTGCGAGATTTCATGTGCCTGGTAATCTCTATAATGCTTTGTCACAGGGACCAGCTTCTTTTCTTCGTATAAGTAGCCGAATTCACTTACAATTATGCTCATGGACAGACCGTCTGCCGCTATATGGTGCGCGTCAATGAAGAGCATATGGCGGGTTGGGGAAAACCTGACGAGAGAGACCCTGAGAAGAGGAGGATTGGCCAGATCAAAGGGCTTGATCAGGCGTTCAATTATATCATCTATATTTTTTTCCTCTCCCTCCAGTATGTCCAGATTAAAGTTCACATCGGGGTAAATCTTCATCACCAACGCATTTTCCCTGATTTCAAAACCTGTTCTAAGCGCCTCATGCCTCCTGATAATCTCCCGGAATGAATCTTCAACCTTTTGGGCGTCCAGGGCACCGTCCACAACAAAAGCACCTGCCAGATGGTAACCCCTCTCACCCCCGTCCATACTGCTTAATACATACATGCGCTCCTGGGCAGAGGTCATCGGGCATGTGACAGCTCCAGCCGGACCCGCACCTTCAAAAGGAAATCCGCCCTCCCTTAACTCTTTGACGCTCTCCTTAAATGCCCTGATGATGTAATCCACGTCCTCATCCGTATGGGCCGCGGACATGAAGCATATCCTCCTCTCCCACGTATAAACGCCCTTCTCTATTAGAATGTAGAACAGCAGGTCCATTTCTATGGGCTGTAACATTAGGCTGTATTTGCCGAAAGATTCAAAACGGAAAAGGGAACCGAAGTGGGCCATGCGAACAGGCACATTTTCGGTTTCGAAAAATTTGTTCAGCTCTGCAGCCATGCGCGCCGTACGGCTGTTCACATCTTCCTGCAGGGACGGGCCATGTTCCTTCATGTACAGCAAAACAGCCTTTGTTGCGGCAAGGGCAAGGGGATGCCTGCAATATGTGCCGCCAAACAGCGTCATCTCCTTCTCGGGATAAGAATTATCACCGTATTGCCACATCCCGCCGTCTATGGCATCCATGCAGTGCGCCTTCCCGGCCACTACGCTGATAGGCATTCCTCCGCCTATGACTTTGCCGTAAGTTACAATATCGGCCTGCACGCCGAACAAGGACTGGACACCGCCCGGGTGTATCCTGAAACCTGTTATGATCTCGTCAAATATGAGAAGGGCGCCAATTTCGCTCGCAACCTGCCTCAACTGGTGGAGAAATTCCCTCGGCTGAAAACCGGGCCTTCTGCTTTGCACGGTCTCGACAAGGATGGCCGCCAGCCCCTGTCCCTCTGCTTTAATAGCGTCTAGTGCAGCCGGAGTACCGTAATTCAGCACTATCACGTCGTCTACCATTCCCTGCATAATACCGGGTGCAGTAGGATATGTATGCTCATCGTCGCTCGTTGCGAGTACGCCGTCGGAGATCCCGTGATAAGCTCCCGAGAAGAGGGCTATCTTATTCCTTCCCGTAACAGTCCTCGCAATACGGAGTGCTACCATCACAGCTTCCGAGCCTGTATTGGAAAATGTCACACGCTCGACACCGGTCAGCTCGCTTATAAGCTCCGCCACCTCGCCTGCCAATCTTGTCTGCGGAGAAAGCTCGAAACCATCTGCCATCTGCCTGCCGATTGCCTCAGTAATAAAGTCAGGGCTGTGCCCAAAAAAATTCACACCCTTACCCATGGCAATGTCTATATATTCATTGCCGTCAATGTCAAGGAATCTCGAACCCTTTGAGCTTTGCGAGACAAGCGGATACACAAGCTCTTTAAGCGAATAACGGAAACCTAAAGTATTGATCCAGTCGGCGAGCACGGGCCTGTATCTCTGGGTCATCTCTCTCGACTTGCCGGTTTTATTAATGTACCGCGCAATAAACCTGTTGATAAAATCTTTCTGCGGGGGCGTCATATCGTTGGATGCCTGCAGATTCATCGACCTGAAATTGACCTTTTTAGCAGGACGTGCG
>JADFXI010000024.1:22034-27190 GCA_015233655.1 Nitrospirota bacterium
GGAACCCCCTTCAAAAACTCAATTTGCTCGGACATCAGCTTTGACATCGCCTGTATCTGCTGGGACATTAACCTCTCAACAGAAGATTGGTCGCCTTGCACATGGAGGTTTCGAGACGACTGGGCCGCATCATCCGACAATGCAGTTGCATTACGAGGCATCCTGGCTTCTATATGCGCCGCAATCTTGGCAACGGTATCCGTCTCCTGATAGAAACTGCTCATAGGTATCCCAAGACCAAACTTCTTATCAATGGCATACCGGAGCTGCGTAAGCATCAGGGAGTCCAACCCAAGCTCAAATAAATTCTTATTTTCATCTATCTCTTCAACCCCGAACCTCGAAACCTTGTTGATTATCGCCTTTACTTCGTCGGCTATCGAAGCAGCGCTGACGCACTGGGAAGCACACGCAATCCTGCTGCCGGAAGCAGCTTGCCCGTCAATCTCAATCTCCAAGGGCGTCCGATTGACTTCGCTTTTTACGGGGTTAATCCAATACCTCTGGCGCTGGAAGGGATAAGTAGGCAGCGCGATCTTCCTGCCGTGGCGTGCCTTGTGAAAACCTTTCCAATCTATCGCAGCGCCGTTGACATACAATGCAGCAAGGGCCCCAAGCACCTGCTGCCAATCATCCTGGCCGTTCCTCAGAGAAGATATCCAGCACCCGTAATGAGCCGGCACGCACTGTCTGCCTAGACCGGACAGGACAGGAGACGCGCCTATTTCAAGAAACAGCTCATATCCTTTTTTCTGAAGGGCAGTTACGGATTTATAGAAAAGTACGGGGCTTAGTATATGGCTGGACCAGTAAGCCGGCCTGGCGATTTCATCAGGGCTGACAAAATCACCTGTTATATTGGAAATCAGAGGTACAGAGGGTGCGGAAAAAACAATCTCCCGCAGAAAGGACCCGAATTTTTCGACCATTGGGTTCATTAACGGCGAGTGAAAGGCGCGCGCTACCGGAAGTTTGCGTAATTTTATGTTCCTGGCCTTCAGCAGATCGCATATTTCATCGACAGCCTTCTGCTCACCTGATATCACAACGCTATCAGGCGAGTTTACCGCAGCAATCGCAACACGGTCCCTAAAAGGCCCCGCAATGCCCGAAACTGTATCTTCAGGCGCAAAAGCCGCCACCATGACGCCTTCAGGCATTTCCTGCATAAGACGTCCCCTCATGGCAACCATCCTTACAGCGTCCTCTCGCGAGAAAACACCGGCCGCGCACGCGGCAACATATTCGCCTATGCTGTGTCCCACAACAGCAGCCGGAGTGACCCCCCAGGACTTCCACATTTCGCACAGGGAGTACTCCAACGAGAATATCATCGGCTGGCTATATGATGTGTCTTCATAGACAGAATCTGAAGCGCCATCGCCATAAAGCATCTCGATGATCGACCTGCCGATATATGTCTTAAAGAGATCACTGCATGCATTCATGGACTCGCGAAATACCGGCTGAGTATCATATAGCCGCTTGCCCATCCCTGGATACTGGGAACCCTGCCCTGTAAAGAGAAATACTATGTCCATGTTAACAATGCCGGGCTCCCGGCCTGCGAACAAATTATTCGACTCATTACCTGCCGCGAATTCAGATAGCGCGCCCGAAAAATCTTTGTCATCTTTCCCAAGCACCGCTATCCTCATTTGTAAATGAGACCTTCCGGTATTTGAGGTATAGCACATATCCGACATTGCGACCTTCGGACCGGAAGAAATGAATTCGCTGTATTTACCCGCAAGCTCCTTCAGCGCCGCGCCGTTCTTCGCAGATATAGTCAATAACGAAGTCTTTTCCGCGGGCGCTTCGTCTGCGTAATCAACATCGGCTTGTTCCTGCAGAATCACATGCGCATTCGTACCGCTGAATCCAAAAGAACTTATTCCAGCGATGCATGGATGACCGCCGTTAAGCTGCGTCGTCGCATCAGGCACGAGCAGCGGTATTTTGTCCCATGGAATATATTTATTCGGCTCTCTGAAATTCGGCTGAAGCGGTATCTGCCTGTGTCTCAAACACAATACTGTCTTGATAAAACCGGCTATGCCGGCCGCGCCTTCGAGATGCCCGATATTTGCTTTCACTGTTCCGACGATCAGGCTGTTCTTTTTATCGCGGTCACCGAATACGGATACGAGAGAATTCACCTCAAGGGGATCGCCCAAAACGGTCCCTGTTCCGTGCGCCTCTATATAATTCACTTCATCGGGACCCACGCCGGAGTCTTTCAGCGCGCTTCTTATAAGACGCTGTTGAGAAACGCCATTGGGCACAGTGAATCCATTGCTCCTGCCGTCATGGTTGACTGCGCTGCCCCTTACAACCGCAAGGATGTTATCTCCGTCTCTTTCAGCATCAGACAGGCGCTTCAAGACCACGATGCCGCATCCTTCTCCTCTTCCGTACCCGTCGGCTGAAGCATCGAAGGCCTTGCACCTGCCGTCTCCTGACAGGGCCTTGAGCTGACATAACCCTATGTAGCCTTCAGGTGAAAGTATCAGGTTCACCCCGCCGCAAACAGCGAGTGATATTTCATTGTTACGCAGGCCCTGCACAGCGAGATGTACCGCTACCAGTGATGAAGAGCACGCCGTGTCGATCGCAATGGCAGGGCCGTGGAAACCGAAGACGTAAGATATCCTTCCTGCGGCGGTACTGAAAGATGTCCCTGTAAATGAGTATGGGTCAATCTTCCCTGCGTCTCCGGACCTCAAATGC
This sequence comes from Nitrospirota bacterium, assembly GCA_015233655.1. Taxonomy (GTDB): domain Bacteria; phylum Nitrospirota; class Thermodesulfovibrionia; order Thermodesulfovibrionales; family Dissulfurispiraceae; genus JADFXI01. The sequence continues at coordinate 24,765 of JADFXI010000024.1, forward strand.
GCCTGAACATAATCATTGCCGGTAATGCCGACAAATACTCCTGTCTGGCTTCCGTTCAATCCAGCTATGTCCTGACCGGCGTTTTCCAGGGCCTCCCAGGTCACCTCGAGCAGCAACCTCTGCTGGGGATCCAGAGATTCGGCCTCGACAGGCGTTATATTAAAAAAGCTGCTGTCAAACCTGTCAATACCGCTAATGAAACTGCCATATTTTGTGTACATGAGACCCCGCGCCGCATCCGGTCTGTAATACTGGTCCGCATTCCACCGCGCAGCAGGGATTTCGGTCACTGTATCAATACCGCTTTGCAGTATCTGCCAGAATTTATCAGGACTGTCGGCTCCGCCAGGGAAACGGCATCCGAGGCCTATGACAGCCACCAGGTCATTGTCCTTGGCAGAATCAGGGCCGGCAAGCCTGATGACTTTGCTGCTATTCACAACGGCGCCGGACAGATGTCCGGCTAGTTCGGCAACGGTCGGGTAGTCGAATACAATCGAAACCGGCAGGTCAACCCCGCTCCAGCTTGCGAGTCTGCTGTGGAATTCAACAAGCATTATGGAATTGAAGCCCTGCTCAATCAAAGGGCGGCTTATATCTATATCTTCAATACCGAGTATTCTTTCAGCTTCCGACTTAACAAAAAGAAGCACACTGTTTCCAGACTGATCAGGCGACTCATTCCTTGTCTTCTGATGTTCTGTTTCGTAAATCTCATGTTTAGCCATTTCATCAATTACAGAATCAAACTTGCCGTTGATATAGCCGTCCCTAAGCTGGACCCGCTGTATCTTGCCGCTCGTAGTTTTGGGCACCTTCTTTATTGGAATGACCCTTGCCGCCGAAAGACCCGTTTTTTCGAGGATTGTGTCTTTTAGGCGTCTCGCGATAGACATGAAGTCTTCCACAGAACCCTTGTGGTAGGCAAAGACGATAAGCTCTTCACCCGCTGTTTTTTGATTGTATACTCCGCATGCGACGACCTTGCCCAGGTCTATACCTTGAACGGCTTCCGCTACGCGCTCGATGTCATGCGGATAATAATTGGCCCCGTTTATGATAATTACTTCCTTGGCACGCCCGGTAATAACCAGCCTTCCCTTGCGCAGAAAACCCAAATCTCCGGTATCAAACCATCCGTCACGAGACCGCGCCGCTTCAGAAGCCTCCCTGTTATTGTAATAACCGTCTGTGACACTGGCACCCTTTATTTCTATATGACCCACAACATTTTCATCTAATGTATTGTCTTTGCCATCGCTGATTCTCAGACCCATATCAGGTAATGGATAACCCACATCGACAAAAGCTACGCTCTTTACCGAATCCTTCTCTGCGTCCTTTACTCCGGCTCCAACGTTCAGATGTCCCCTGTCAAGATAATAAGCAATATATTCCTGGCCCGGCCGCGAAATTGTTGCCGCCAAAGTGGCCTCAGCCAGTCCATAACCGGGACATACGGCGCTCCTCTTCATGCCATAAGGAGCGAGCGTGATCAAAAACTCCTCGCAAAGCTCTGCAGAAAGCGGTTCAGCCCCGCAAACTATTGTGCGTATCGAAGAAAGGTCCCAGTTCGCGGCGTGTTCCGGCTTGAAGAGTTTCAGGAAGTGCTTATAGCCGAAATTTGGAGAACACAGAACAGTGGCCCTATGCTCGGCGGCTTTGGTCATCCATGTGGCAGGACGACGGACAAACAGCTTTGTAGGCATGAGCACCTGGTCTATGGCCCTGAGCAGCGGTAATATATGCCATCCGATAAGGCCCATGTCATGGGTCAACGGAAACCAGCTCAGAAAGATGTCTCTGGAAGAGAACCCGGCGCTGATGGAGAAGGAATGAATATTCTCAAGAAGGTTTCCATGTGTCAGCACAACCCCCTTGGGATCACCTGTCGAACCCGAGGAAAACTGTATGAAAGCCACGTCCCGCAATGAGGTTTTATGAATAATTCCTTCACCGTTCCGGGCAAATAAGTCATCTTTAAGAACAGTCTTTCCCTTTATATCATTCATGACCCCATGCATACCGTTTTTCACGGCATAATCTTCCAGCCTTGATATCGTATCGGCATTACTGAACAAAGCGGGATTCTCAAGGGTCTGCCATATCCTGAATAATTTCAGCCTGTGCTCATCGTTGTTTCCCACGGCGACAGGCACCGGAATAATACCGCCTGCGATACAGGCCCAGAAGACACTTATGAAAGTCTCATTGTCTTCGATCTGAAATATAAGCTTGTCGCCTTTGGTCAAACCGAGACTCTGAAGGTTGTATAGGACTGCGAGGGCTTCTTTACGCAGCGCCTCGCTGGAAAGGAAACGTCCCTGGTCCTGCTCCTCAATAAACCTGATTCCCCTGCCTATGACACAAGCCGAATCAAGGGCCTCAATAAGACTGTTATGATTCTTCATAGCTTATACATTGCC
>JADFXI010000024.1:27200-28927 GCA_015233655.1 Nitrospirota bacterium
ATGCTGACAAATACCAAGAGGGAACTTCCGGGTCTTTCCCGAAAGTCCCCTCTGAGCCTTCATAAACGGTAGAATGTGGCTTGGAGTAAAAAAAAATACTAAACAGCTCTACAGCAATCCCTAATTGGCTTTCTTTGCAGCAGCTTCCTTTTTCAGGTCCACAGCTATTTTTTGACCTTCCTTGAACTGGCCGGCAAAATACTCTCTCACCTTCTCAGGCTCGAAATCCAAAAAAGTTCCGCCGGACTCAAAATGCTGCACAAAAACCTTGCCGACGGCATAAGTTGAACCGCCTGCTACTGCAGGCATTGCCAGCGCCCCAGCGGTTTGGCCGATTAATGGAATGGCCTTTATAAGACTGCCGAGGGACATGCCCAACATTGCAGGAACAATACCACCCAGGAGCGAAGCGATAATGCTTCTGCTTTGTTCCTTGGAAAATGGAATTTCATAAATGGCCGAAAGCTTTCTAAGCATATCCAGCTGAACGCCTGTCACAGCCAAAAAGTCCACCAAAGGCACAGGTATTAAACCGAAACCCATGGATATCCACATGTGGTGCCTGATCGTGTCGTCAGACAACTCAATTTTATCTTTTGTCACCGCTGCCTCTGTTTCTTTCGTCTCTGTCGCTTCTTTTGTCTCCATACCATGTCCTCCTTTGTTTCGGTTATTTAATTATGAAATCCCTAATTAGCAGCCATAGATGACATGATTAAACGTACTTATGGCCACGACCACGTTTGGATAAATTTTATATGGAAAACGGCATGTTGTCAAGTAGAAACTGCCCCTGTAACAATATCTTAACAACTTACGGAAAAACATACGGTTGCCGGGCAAAAAGACGGCAGGGGACCATAGGTTCGAACACCTGTTGATTTTGGCTGCAAAAAAGAGTAAAATTATGCTCTTTAGCCTGAGTTTCAATTACAAAACAGGTTGAGACGTGGACATGCAGGGAGGATTTATCAAATGTCTTTTTCACACTTATCACTTAAGTGGAAGATTGCGGCACCCATAATTTGCGTTATTGCCATAGGAGTAATCGTCGCCGTAAGTGTAATAGGCTACCAGTCCAAGAGAAATATGCTCGATGAGATGCAGTCATCCGTTCTGGGCGGCTATCGTGATACCGTTCTCAATGCCATAACCACCATGATGATGACAGGGAACTACAAGGAATCGAAGAAGCAGTTTCTCGAACAGATGGGAAGAATATTTGACGTAAAGGTTGTCAGGACTGAATTGATCGATAAAGACTTCGGCAAAGGCGAGACTCAGGAGTATGCATCCGAGGATATGGAGCGCGAGGTAATAAGCACAGGGAAAGAAAAGGTAGTGCTCAGGGACAACACCCTGGTTGGAATATACCCGTATGTCGCAAAGTCTGATATCATGGGCAAGAATTGTCTTACATGCCATCATGCTAACGAGGGAGATGTGCTCGGGGCCGTAATTCTGAAAATACCGATGGCAGCGCCTTTCGATAGGATCAGGAAAATGCAGTTTCTCTATGTTCTCATCGGTGCAGGAGGCATAATAGTCACCACATTACTCGTTATCCTCGTCATAGGATACACTCTCAAACCCCTATCTTCCTTAGCGAAGACAATGATAGAGGCGGCTGACAAAGAAACAGGCCTTGTCCTTTCATCCGATGAAAAAGACGAAATCCGCCGCATAAACTTCATTGCGCGCAGTGTTATCGAAAGCTTTTCGACGAC
>JADFXI010000250.1:0-446 GCA_015233655.1 Nitrospirota bacterium
CGGAGCAAAAACAAAGTAGCCCACTACCGCTGTCCGGAACTAATAAACGATGAAAGGGGCAGGTCGATTATGTTACAATTACATAAGTTTCAAATAAATGTCAGAGGGTTCGGAGATGGCAATACCCAAAAACATTAAAGACATCTCACCTGAGCACCAGCAGCAGACACTTCTTTTAGGCAAGCTGCTTTCCAAAAGCATGTCCTTTACAGGCGGCAGTTCTTTCGACGCCTTGCTGACTGCATCTTTGAGCCAGGCCGAAAACCAGATTGCACCTGCGGGAAAGGCATTTGACATTCCCTCATTGCCGCCGGTCAATGCTCCTGTTGTGAAGGAAGGCGACGACAGCAGATTCAGGGAAATCCTCGCTACAGTACTGAAACACGAGGGGAGCGCCTACGTGCAGCACGACGGCGGCGGATCAGAATCATCAAAATTCGGCATAA
>JADFXI010000250.1:571-2336 GCA_015233655.1 Nitrospirota bacterium
TTCCGCATCATTGCCGTACCCCCTTAGTCTCGTGCATTTTGATACATATGTTAATAGTCCTGCCGCTGCTGTTAAGCTGTTGAAGAAATCAGGCGGTAACACCGGTGCATACCTGTCGATGAGGGCACAACGTTACACGCGACTGGCCGAACTCCGGCCTGAGCGGTACGCCAAATACCTGAAAGGCTGGATGAACAGGGTCGCTGATCTCAGGAATATAGCTTCCGCCAATTCTGTGCTCAATAGTTTCGCTTTTAACAGCGTCGATCCTTCCGGGAATACCGGGAATAATAATGTAAAATCGTAGGGGTTGTTTTTTACTTATTCGGTGTCACGGAATACTACCCTTAGACATGTTGCTTTAACTTTCAAACGATGGTACTATTTAAAAAGCAAACATCATTTACGGAGGTAAAATAATGAAATTGTATGAAGAAATTGCGAAAACCGCCCATGATCTGTATGTCAAGAGCGGACATGTACCGGGCCGTGACCTGGAGAACTGGGTTGAAGCCGAGCGGATCGTAAAATCCCGATATGAGGCAGAGGAAAGGTCAAAAAAGAACCCGGGCGTTACTGCTGTGGAACCTGCAGTGAAAAAGGCTGTACCCGCAATTGTGAAAGAAACTGCAGCGCCCAAGAAAGCTGCACCTACAAAGAAGACGCCGGCAAAAAGGACTGCAAAGACCAAAAAATCCGAGTAATAAATGCATGAGGCCAGGCTTTACGAAAAGCTTGACGAAGGCAAAGTAAAATGCTTCCTCTGTTCGCAGTACTGTACGATTTATCCGGGGAAGCGCGGGATTTGCGGTGTCAGGGAAAACAATAATGGAACGCTGCATTCCCTTGTTTATGGTAAAGTCGTAGCAAGTCATGTAGATCCTATAGAGAAAAAACCGCTTTTCCATTTTTATCCGGGTTCGCATTCTTATTCCATTTCTACTGTAGGTTGCAACTTCAGATGTATGCACTGCCAGAATTTCGAGATATCCCAGTATCCGAAGGAGAGCACGGGGATACCCGGCGAAGAAATGTCTCCTGAAGAAGTTGTTGAAAAGGCCGCTGCGTCAGGATGCGAGAGTATATCTTACACTTATACCGAACCCACAATTTTTTTAGAATTCGCCTATGATTGTGCCCGTCTGGCCCACAAGAAAGGCATAAGGAATGTTTTCGTAAGTAACGGCTATAGTAGTCCCGATGCTGTGCGCCTCATCGCACCATACCTTGATGCCAATAACATTGACTTAAAAGGCGATGATGCCTTCTACCGAAAGGTTGTAGGTGCCAAACTTCAGCCGGTGCTCGATACCATAAAGCTCATGAAGGAGTTAGGGGTCTGGGTGGAAGTTACCACGCTTATTATCCCGGATTACAATGATTCAGACGAATTCCTCACCTTTGCGGCTGAATTCATCAAGTCTGTAGACGCTGCAATACCGTGGCACGTAAGTCAATTCTATCCCACATATAAACTCATAGATAAGCCGAGGACACCGATAAGCACGTTGAGGAAGGCCCGCGAAATCGGGCTGAAAGCCGGTTTGAAATATGTATATGAAGGCAATGTGCCGGGTGCAGGCGGCGAAAACACTCTCTGTCCGTCATGCGGCACGCTGTTGATAGAACGTATAGGATTTTCACTTACGCATATAGACATGAAGGACTCCCATTGCAAAAAATGCGGCGCGAGAATTGATGGCATGGGAATGCCTTAGTGGTATAATTAAATCATGTCAGATGAATACAGAACAGAGCGTGACAG
>JADFXI010000251.1 GCA_015233655.1 Nitrospirota bacterium
CTTGGGACTGCGAATAACGATCTCCTCGCCGCGGCTAAGAAAGCGTGCGCAATCGGGTACAAGTCTATCCACGCCCCAATCTCCTCCCCCGATGACATTGCCGGCCCTGGTTGAGGCCACTAACACTCCATGCGTCTTTCCATACTCCTCAGGCGGGAAGAAAGATCTCACATAGGCGGACGTAACAAGCTCGGCGCAGCCTTTGCTTGAACTGTATGGGTCATGTCCGCCCATGGGCTCAGTCTCCCTGTATCCCCAAACCCATTCCCGGTTTTCATAGCACTTATCGCTGGTGACGATCACCGCTCCTCTTACCGAGGAAATTCTCCGGACTCCTTCCAGCACGTTTGCGGTCCCAATGACATTGGTCTGATAGGTAAGTACCGGATCGACATAGGAAAAGCGCACAAGAGACTGAGCAGCCAGATGGAACACCACCTCGGGCCGGTAGTGCGACAAAGCCTCATGAAGCGACGGGCCATCAACAATATCACCAAAAATGTGAGTAACTCTCTCTTCAAGACCTGCACTCTCAAACATGTTGGGTTGCGAAGGAGGAGCAAGCGAATACCCAATAACCTGCGCCCCGAGATAGTGCATCCAAAGAGAAAGCCATGCCCCCTTGAAGCCGGTGTGACCGGTGATAAAGACCTTTCTCCCCTTGAAAGCTCCTGCAAAAGATGCGTAATCCACCATACGATCCAATCCCCTCGGAAGCAGTACATAAACCGCTGGCCAGGATGTTTATTCTCGAACGCCCTGGGAAATATAATATTACAGATTCTCACCTATGCTCTGAATGAAAATCTTTTGTGTCCGAAAAAGCCACATAATATAGGGACAGGTATCAGGATCGCCCCGGCAATGTAAGTAACGTAGATGTTATTAGGGAGGAATTTATTGGTAATCACGACTACTACAGGTAATAGAACCAGATTAATTCCAATCGATAACCCATAAACAGCATAAAATTTGATATATTCACTCAGATAGTTGCCTCTGGTTCTAAATACGAAGAACTTGTAACCAATGTAAGCATATGTGTTGCATATAATAGTACTCAGAATACTGGCCACCAAATATGAATAGGGAAATCGTCCGAGTAACAGATAATTGAATGCTGCATAAACAGCATAGCCGAATACGGTATTTAAACCGCCAACAACCAGGTAGCGAAAAAGCTGATATCTAGACGAACTCTTTAATTCTTTCAGATCCAAAACTGCCACACTTATTTCTTGAATAATTGACATTTCTTAGAGAATTCAAGGCACCAGTCTTTCACCAGATCTTCCATTTCGCCTGTCCCGCCCTCCACATCTCTTCCAGTTCCGCTTTATCTCGAACCGCATCCATGCATTTCCAGAATCCATGATGCCTGAATGCCATCAACGCTCCATCTTTCGCAAGGTTAAGCAATGCATCATCCTCCCACATCTTCTGATCGGCATCTGGTGGCAGGTAAGAAAAAATCTCAGGACGCAAAACAAAAAACCCGCCATTTATCCAACCTCCATCGCCAAGCGGCTTTTCATTAAAACTCGTGACGCGATTGTCTTCCCCTAAACCCAACAAGCCGAATCGCCCGGCCGGTTGCACTGCTGTCACAGTGGCGATCTTCTTGTGCGATTGATGAAACGATATAAGATCATGCAGATTCACATCAGAAAGACCATCACCATATGTCAGCATAAAATCCCGTCTGCCGATGTAACGTTCAACACGTTTAAGGCGTCCGGCAGTACCAGTCATTAAGCCTGTATCTACAAGTGTAATCCTGAAATCCTCACTATTGCTTCTATGTATTTCATAACTATTGGTTTGCAGGTTAATAGTAACATCAGAATTATATACATAGTAGTTCAAAAAATACTCTTTGATCATATAACCTTTATATCCAAGACATATAATGAAGTCATTAAACCCCTGAGTTTCATAGCATTTCATTATATGCCAAAGGATGGGTTTTTCGCCTATTTCAATCATAGGCTTTGGCTTGAGGTGTGATTCCTCAACAATTCGCGTTCCAAGGCCGCCCGCAAAAATAACAACCTTCATGACGCTCTCCATTGGATCTGTCCGAACCTCCAAACTCTCATTCCTCTGGTCTACCAGCCGCAGCTCACTGAGGTGTCCCTAAGATCAATAATTCAAAAGATGTAATCATTTACAATTTCTTGTAAATACGATAATGCCCGAATTGAGCAACGATAACACAATTGCTCGCGATCCATTCCTTCAATCTAGGATTTACAATAAGTTGATCCTGGCCGATGGTTTCCGTAAAAACGGAATACTTAACCACCCCTGTACCGAGTTCTTT
>JADFXI010000252.1 GCA_015233655.1 Nitrospirota bacterium
CATCCAGAAGTTCGATTCGAACGGCACTTATGCCACCCAATGGGGATCACAGGGCTCAGACAGCGGAAAGTTTTATTATCCGGTTGGCGTGGCAGTGGACAGTGCAGGAAACGTTTATGTTGCGGATGAATTCAACTTCCGCATTCAGAAGTTTGACTCCAACGGCACTTTCTTGACCCAGTGGGGATCATATGGGACAGGCGATGGACAATTTTATTATCCATCCACCACGGCGATTGACAGCGCCGGAAACGTCTATGTCGCAGATCAATATAACCATCGCATCCAGAAGTTTGAGCCAGTGGCAACCTTCACCGTCACGGCGAGTTGCGGGTCAAACGGCAGCATATCTCCTTCGGGCAGTACGACAGTATCAAGTGGCGGCAGCCAAACTTATACGATTACACCGTCTTCGGGATACTCCATAGCCAGTGTTCTGGTAGACGGAACGTCAAACAGTTCGTCGGTTGGAGCGGTGGACACCTATACTTTCAGCAACGTAACTGCAAACCACACCATATATGCCGTCTTCACGGCAAATGCCACTTATACCATTTCAGGCACGGTACAATCGTCAAGCGGAACAGCATTGTCAGGAGTAACAATCACTTTGGGCGGAGCCAAGACCGGCACAACAACTACCGACAGCAGCGGCGCATACAGTTTCACGGATTTGTCCAATGGCACCTATACAGTCACCCCGAGCCTTACGGGATATTCATTCAATCCGTCAAGCGTATCTTTTTCGGTTAACGGCTTCAATACGACGGGCCATAATTTTACCGGCACGCCGCCGACTTATACGATAACCGCATCCGCCGGAACGGGCGGAAGCATTTCTCCTTCGGGAAGTACGACTGTCAGCAACGGAGGAAGCCAGACTTACACCATTGCTCCTTCAACTGGATACTCCATAACAAGCGTCCTGGTAGACGGTTCGTCAGTCGGAGCAGTTAGCACGTACTCTTTCAGCAGCGTAACTTCAAACCACACCATTTCTGCAACTTTCACCTCTACTGCGACTTATTCCATTTCAGGAAGGACAGTCAATTACAACGGCGTAGGCATTTCGGGAGTGACAATAACTCTTGTCGGGGCTTCGTCAGGCACGACGACTACCGACAGCTCGGGCAATTACACTTTCACGGGATTGTCAAACGGCAATTATACGATAACGGCGACTAAGTCGGGCTATACGTTCAGCCCGACAGCCATAGGCACAGCATACCCCGGCACGGCTGTGACAGTGCGAAACGCTAATGTCACAGATGCGAACTTTACCGGCACTCCGACGACTTCGACATATACTATAACTGCCTACGCCGGAACAGGCGGAAGCATCAGTCCTTCCGGAAGCACAACAGTATCAAGTGGCGGCAGCCAAACTTATACGATAACGCCATCAACGGGATACTCCATAGCGAGTGTTCTGGTAGACGGAACGTCAAACAGTTCGTCGGTTGGAGCGGTGGACACCTATACTTTCAGCAACGTAACTGCAAACCACACCATATATGCCACATTCAGCGTTAATTCCACCTATGTCATTTCAGGCAGCGTAATAACGTCAGCCGGCACCGCCATTTCAGGTGTGACTATGACACTCAGTGGAACGAACTCGGCGACTAAAACATCTGAAGGCGGCGGCAACTACAGCTTTTCAGGTCTGTCCGGCGGTTCTTATACGGTTACGCCGAGCAAGTCGGGTTATACGTTCAGCCCTGCAAGCATAACCGCAACGCTGACCAGTGCAAACATTATGGGTCAGACCTTTACCGGCACTCCGATAACTGTGACATATACAATAACTGCCTACGCAGGAGCAAACGCAAACGGTACAATATCTCCTTCAGGCAGCACTTCGGTAACGAGCGGCGGAAACCAAGCATACACGATAACGCCTTCTTCCGGATACTCTATTTCGAATGTGCTGGTGGACGGAGTATCGGTGGGGGCGGTAGGCACGTATACTTTCAGCAACGTGACTGCAAACCACACAATTTCTGCAACTTTCAACACGTCAACCATCATAGATAACGTAAACATTACAGGAACCGTAAAGGCTTCCGACGGTACGGCGATGTCGGGAGTGACGATGACTGTCAGCGGGACATCATCCCAGACAACAACAACAGACAGCAACGGCAAATACAGCTTTTCCGGTTTGTCCACAGGGATGTATACACTTGCCGCGAACGAGTCGGGATATTCCTTCCAGCCGGCATGGATAGATGTTTCTTTAACAAGCGGCACTGGTGCGACAGTGGTGAACTTTACAGGTACGCAAGCGACAACGAGCAGCATAACCCATA
>JADFXI010000253.1 GCA_015233655.1 Nitrospirota bacterium
AGGCTTGTCCCGTTGGCGCGCGGAAATTCGGGAATCTACTGGACCCTGACAGCGAGATCAGGTATGCCATAGAACATAAGAGAGTATTCAGGCTTAAAGAGGACCTGAACACGAACCCGAAGTTTTACTACTTCTTTGCTTACGGAGTTTAGGAGGAACGGTGGTATGGCCCATATAATAGGAAATTTTTTCATCGCCCTGCGTCAGGTTTATAAAGGGACCAAAGGTTATTACATCTGGGTCGGGTCCCTGCTCCTCATGATACTCCTTGGGGCCAGCGCATACCTTGACCAGGTAAACAGGGGACTGATAGTAACTGCCATGAGAGATCAGGTTTCCTGGGGCTTCTATATTTCAAATTTCACCTTCCTTGTCGGAGTTGCTGCTGCTGCCGTCCTGCTTGTCATACCGGCTTATCTATACAACTTCAAACCCATCAAGGAAATCGTGCTCTTCGGCGAATTGCTCGCCATTACGGCTATTACCATGTGCATACTTTTTATTATGGTGGATATGGGCCAACCTCTCAGGGTTTGGCATATATTGCCCGTAATAGGCGCGATGCACTTCCCGGCATCCCTTCTGGCGTGGGACGTCGTGGTATTAAACGGCTATCTTGCTATCAACACAATTGTCGCATTCTATGTCCTCTACAGGCTGTCTATTGGGAAAGAGTACAAAATGTCCGTTATCGGCCCGTTGATCCTGCTGTCAATCCCCTGGGCCGTAAGCATCCATACAGTAACGGCATTCCTCTATAACGGTCTGTCAGCAAGACCATACTGGAATGCTTCCATTCTTGCACCAAGGTTCCTGGCCTCAGCTTTTTGCTCCGGCCCGGCCCTTATGCTCATCCTGTTTCAAATTATCAGAAAGCTTTCAGAGGTTGAGATCGATAACCGCGCTATTTTCAAGATTGCCGAATTGATTGCTTATGCAATGGGCCTGAACCTGTTCTTCCTCGGTGCAGAGGTGTTCAAGGAATTTTATTCGGGGAGTATCCATTCCTTCCCTATCCAATACCTCTATTTCGGCCTGCACGGAAAAACAGCCCTGGTCCCGTGGATATGGTTTGCAACTGGGGCCAACATTACGGCGTTCTTCCTTTTTCTGTTTCCAAGGACGCGTCAAAATTTCGTAACGCTCAACATGGCATGCGTCCTCGTGATATGCGGCGTGTATATAGAAAAAGGTATGGGACTTGTAATACCCGGCTTTGTTCCCGATACCCTCGGCGAGATATATGAATACTCACCGAGCAAGCCTGAAATTTTGGTGGCTGTGGGGATATGGGCTGCAGGAGCACTGCTGTACACGATGCTGCTCAAATTCGCCATACCCATATATACAGGCAAACTGAGGTTCGGGATAAAGAGGGAAGGAATAATTGCGAAAAATATCATGAGCAAAAGGGTTTTATCGGTCACTCCCGAGACCCCGGTTGAAGAAGTCAGCAAGCTGCTCATTTCCAAAAATGTCAGCGGCGTTCCTGTAGTTGATAAAGAGAACAAGGTCATCGGGGTGATTTCGGAGTCCGACCTTATCTTTAACGAAATGCGTCGCGAACCTCAAATGGCCGAGAAGGTCGGAGACCTTGTTATGCCTAATGTGAAAGCGGATGAGCGGGGCCCCGGCATTCATGCCGGTGATATAATGACCTCTCCAGCCGTTACAGCCGACGAGGATACACATCTGAAGGAACTGCACAGGCTTATTATGCAGAAAAAAATAAAGAGGGTAATTGTAGTAAACCAAGCAGGGCATCCTCTGGGTGTGGTTTCGAGGGCGGACATATTGAGGGTCCTCGGAAGCTGATTTACAGTATAGCCTTTTCCACATGGCAAACTTTTTCAGCTTCTATCAGATAACGCTCCAGCACTCCGATTATCTGCAGTGAACCACCAGAGTTTCTTCTCGTCAGGTTGAAGGCGATTTTCTGTGTATGCATTTCATGACTCAAATTCTGAGCGAGAAATTTCGGACTGGCGAATAATGGACTGCAGGGTTCCAATTCTGATTTCGGGATGGTCAGGGACGGGAACGGTAATAGTGCCGCTGGACAGTTTTCTTTGCATAATTATGTGGCTTCCCCTTTTTCGAACGTCTGTGAAGCCGTGTCGAGAGAGAATCTGGCATACTTCTCTTCCGGAAAGTACGCGAAGTTTACCCAACAGCAACCTCAACCTGAGTCACAAATACATCGCCATGAAGCCGCTGCTTAATCTCTTCGGGTGACGCGGTTTCAAAAAATAATTCTAAAGCCTCTTTGAGGTTATCGCT
>JADFXI010000254.1:0-509 GCA_015233655.1 Nitrospirota bacterium
CAGTCGCATTTTCTTTTAAAATAGCGGCTGCTCCATTTCCTATGTGGGCCCCGGATGTTTACGAAGGCGCTCCGACTTCCATAACAGCTTTTATGTCTGTCGGCCCGAAGGCCGCTGGTTTTGCGGTCATCGGCAGGGTGTTTTATGTAAGCTTTCACGGGTTGCAGACCGACTGGACTGCCATACTCATCGGCATCGCCATACTCACGATGGCAGTGGGCAATATCCTGGCCCTTGTGCAGACCAATATAAAAAGAATGCTCGCCTATTCCTCTATTGCCCACGCCGGGTATATGCTTCTCGGAATTATTGCAGGGACTGCCGATGGACGGCAGTCGATGATGACATACATGCTTATTTATGCCTTCATGAATATGGGTGCCTTCGCAGTAGTCATACTGCTCGACAAGGGCGAAGAAATAAAAGATTATGAAGGGCTTTCAAAGAGCAGACCACTTGTTGCAGCCCTTATGCTCGTATTCATGTTCTCGCTTGCCGGAATACCACCG
>JADFXI010000254.1:699-2278 GCA_015233655.1 Nitrospirota bacterium
CTCGCTCTTTTTATCTCAGTGGTCATGATAGTCGTCATCGGCCTCATGCCTTCTATCTTGATAGGATAAGGCAGGCAGAAAATATTTCGCTGACTTTCGAGAGCTGCAGACAGGTCAGACTGCCCTTGCGGTATATTTTGCCATACACCGTGGGTCAGGTGCCTCGATGTCATTGCATATCAGGAGGCTTATGGCTGGACAGCCGCCGTGGCACTTTGAAAAAAGCTCGCATGTGATATCAGGACATTTGATGCCATGGAACTCTCTAAACTGATTGAGTATAGGATTTTCGATGATATTTTCGAAGTGGTCGGTAAGAATATTCCCCAGTCTGAACTCACTGTGCCTGAACAAAAGATAGCAGGGATAAACTGAACCGTCAGGAAGAATGGAGAGTTTTGTAGCCCCGGCAGGACACCGTGCGTCTCTTAAAAAAGGGTGTCTTTCAGTATCTGGAATGAATCCCCCGCAATATACGCCTTCCACATTGTCGTGTTTGTTTCGCAAAACGTAAAGCTGCTTGTAATAATCATTGAAAGGCACGCTGTCCTTAAGATTTTGTTTGGATACCGTATCCATGTAGAGCAGATAGCAGGTAATTCCCGGCATGCCAAAATAGGCATTTGTATGCCCGGAGCCTGTTTTCTTCTTGAATATGCTTTTAACTACGGGGCGGTATCGCGTGATGTAGTCGTGGAGTTCTTTCCCGGTGCGGCTGTCATTAAGCGATATGCCGATCTTCATTATGTCTTTATTGTATGTTCTGGACAGGTGCTCCAGCATGGCGACGTTTGTGCCGTTGGTGCTCAGGTTCAGCCTTAGCCCGGATGTCATAACAATATCGATGAGCCGGACAATATCCGGATGGAGAGTGGGCTCGCCGCCAAGTATGTCAATCTCTCTTATCCCTATATCCTTTAGTTTGCAGGCGAGCCTCCTAAAGTTGTCCACAGTAATATCAACTTCTGTTCTTAATCCCCCGTTGAAACAGAAACCACAGTGCCTGTTGCATCTCAGGGTAGGGAAGAATTGTATATACTCAGGGACTCGATACGGCGGCAATCAGCTCTTGGCCCCATTTATCACATCATCAACCCAGCTTAAGGCAGCCGAGACAGTAGGGAACCCAATAGTGCTTGACAGCAGAATTATTGCGTGCTGAATCTCTTCAGGAGATGCCCCGGCCTGCAGGGCCTGGCGGGCATGCGAGTGGACAGATCCCTCTGACCTTATGGCAGCGGCGGCAGCCATTTGTATCAGGTGGGAGGTCTTCTTTTTAATGGGGCCGGCATCTTTTGCAGCTTTGCCGAGATCCTCGACAGCCTTAGTGTACTTTTTAAATCTTTTCGAGATGCTCACATATTGCGCTGGTAGCTTTGACATTGCCCCTCCTTATAATGCAAATGAAAAAGTTTATAATAATAACCTTTTTGCTGCCTCAAAAGCTTCGCTCAGCGCTGAAGGGTGGCTGCGTATCGTCCCTTTGGCGTCAACTCCCAGAAAACTCAAAGTTTCGTTATGGGGGACGCTGATAGTCCTGAAAAATGCCTGTGCAGTTACTTCGGAACACTGAACGCCC
>JADFXI010000255.1 GCA_015233655.1 Nitrospirota bacterium
GGCAGTACAGGATAAGCTTTCCCTTTTGGCTCATACATTCCGGTACGACGATGCGTTAACCCATGCCGGTTCAGTATCCGGCTTATGGTACGCAGTGAGGGGATTGGTTTGACGCCCATTTCCTCCAGTTCCCAGCTGATGGCCTGGTCACCGCAAAATAGCCCTTGATTGTAGAGGTGGAGTCTGACAAGCTTCACTATCTCCTCGATCTCCGCAGCGGTATGATGAGGATTGCTGAGAGGCCGTCTGGATTTGCTTTTAAACCATTCCGGGTTATCCTCCAAAAAGCGATCGACCCATTTGTACAGCCATGTTCTTGAAAGACCAAGAGAGACACAAATAGCGTCAGGACTTTCACCGTCGATGAATCTTTGTACGGCCCATTGTCGTTCTTGTTGAACATCCTTTCCCATGAACACCTCCTAAATGGATTTGGTGTCCATGAGTATGAATGTCGAGGCTACCTATTTTGTCAAAGAGCAGTACTGTACACGATGTCGTGGCAGCTTTTTATGTCAACGATGTCGTGACAGTTATCACTTAATGATTATTACATCCTGCGGCCTCTGCCGCAGTGGATTCATGCAGTTCTCGCTGGAGCCCGACTATCTTACTCGAATTTTGTGCAGTGTAGTTATATGCAACAACATTTTACTTCTAAAGTATAAGGATAAAGGATTATTACCTTAAAGTAAACAACCAGTTGTAATTTCATAGGCTTTAAATGGCGCAATGCAGACCACAGACTATCGCAGAATTTTTTTAATCCTTCCTCTTCACAACGCTTTTCAAAAAATCTAAAAAGGTGTAAGTTATTATCAGAACTCAATTGATGGGGAAACCAAATTATCAGTCTAATATTACGAATCCGACATTATTTTGTGTGACTAATATGAGATTTCGGTTGGGCGGCATTCCCGCGCCGGCATCAGTTGTGTCGCAACCAACCCCAGGAGGTTTACATGACATACATACAAGGCAATGCAAATGAAATCCATGAACTCGCCCGCTACGAGGTCCGACCGGAAGCTCTCGATCAGTGCCTCGCGGCAATACATGAGTTTGTAGCGTATATCCGCGAGAACGAGCCCGGCAGCCTGCGCTACGAGGTGTGGCAGGAAGCCGAACATCCTACTCGCTTCGTACATCTCTTCGTCTGGCGAGATGCGGAGGCAAACCGAGTTCACGGAGAATCTGCGGCCGTGAAGAAGTTTGCCGGCATTCTCTACCCTAATTGTCTAAAGCCGGTTGAATTTATTGAGTACAAACAAGTCGACGGAAATGCAGCGTTCAAGCGCAGCTGATTACTCGGCCAAGACGTCGCCTAACCTCTCACTCAACCGGACGCCTGGGTGTTGAAATGAGTTTACAGAAGCTGTAAAGGCATTTCTTGACTATTACACTACGAAACGGTAAGGGTTACCTCTGTTGCAACTTGCCCAGCATCGCAACGAATTCCTTTAAGAGCTTGAGGTCATAATCCTCTTTTTCTTTGGCAATCACGGACAATGCACGAAATGCGTCAAGAGAATACCTGTTAGGCATCGGAGTAGTCAGGGCATCATAACAGTCTGCGATTCCGGTTATCCGTCCAAAAAGCTTTATATCGTCGCCGCGCAGTCCAAGCGGATAACCTTTGCCTGAGAGTTTTTCGTGGTGCTGCAAAACAGCTGTAAGGGTTTCCTGCGAAATTTCATCAAACTTTTTCAATATCTTTACGCCTTCGAGCACATGGCCCTTATAGGATTGATATTCCGTGTTATTCATCTTGCCCTCTTTGTTGAGCAGGTCAGTCGGAAGAGTCATCTTCCCTATATCATGCAACATCGCGCCGATGCCGAGTTTTTCGATCTTGTCCTTATCAAGTCCTATGGCCGAGGCCAGCCCGATAGAGAGCGCAGCCACATTCACAGAATGCATATATGTGTTGTAGTCATGCTTCTTAAGGGTCAGGAGATCGTAAATTGCATCTTTATTTTCAAAAATGCAGTTGATAGTATCTCCTACCAAGTCAGTTATAAGCTTTATCTTTTCGCGGCTCAAAGGGTTTTCCAAGACATCTTTGACGACTATTTTTGAATGTTCTTTAACGAGGACGGCCTTTATTCTCTGTTTCTCTTCCCCAGATGACACCTCTGCTTTAGATAAAGACTTTAAATACTCCTCGTAAAGAGGAACGGCTGCCTTATTAATAAGAACATCACTGTCTTCGTCTATAGGTTTGTTAATTTCACACGGTGAACTCTCGCCGGCTTCGTAAAGGTGCGATAGTTTT
>JADFXI010000256.1 GCA_015233655.1 Nitrospirota bacterium
AACCTGGTTATATTGTCCTAACCTAACCTTGAAAAGTCCGCGATCTGCAGGGCCAGTTGTTGTATGGTTTTAATCAGCGCGAGACGGTTCTGTTTTACGGCCTCGTCTTTATCCATGATCAGCACCTTATCGAAGAATACGTTTATCGGTCCCGAAAGTTCCTGAAGCGCTTTAATCGCATCGAAATAAAGGTGTTTTGTGACAAGGGATTTTACTTTCGCCGAACGAGAGGCCGTATCGCGGAAAAGTGCTTTCTCTTCTTCATGGACGAAAAGTGATTCATCCACATCAGGCGATGGGCCTTTGGGAGCTATATTGTTGATCCTTTTTTGCGCAAGAAGAAAAACATCATCGCCCTCCGACTCCCTGAATTTTTTCAGCGAGTCGAGACGCTCTCTCACTGCAAAAAGCGGTTCGTTTCTTACAAAATGCAGAACAGAGGAGACTGCATCCTGCGTGTAGCCATTGGTCTGAAACAGCGCATCTGCCCTCTGTTCAAAAAATTTGACAAGACTGTCCATGACCAGTTCTTTTTCTTTAATGGTAAACAGGTGCAAGACCTTCTTCAGCAGAGATGAGAGCGACAGCGGGCACTTCGTATCCATCAAAATGGCTATAATCCCAATTGTCTGCCTTCTGAGCGCAAACGGGTCTTCCGATCCTGAAGGGGACAAGCCCAGCATAAAGAAGGACACAACGTTGTCGAGTTTGTCGGAGAGGCTTAGAATAGAACCCAGCCGGGTTTCGGGCAGGCGGTCTCCGGAATACGCGGGAAGGTACTGTTCAGTCAGCGCGCGCGAAATTTTTTCGCCAAGTCCTTCATGAAGGGCATAATAGCTGCCCATTATCCCCTGGAGTTCAGGGAATTCCCTAACAACGCCTGAGATGAGGTCTGCTTTTGACATCATTGCCGCAGTATTGGCGTCCTTCTTAGGTTCCTTGAAGCTTTGAGAGCCGACATACTCGGCTATCGCAGCTATACGCAGAGTTTTGTCGTACAATGTCCCCAGCTTTTCATGGTAAACAACTTTCTTGAGACCTTCGAGGCGTTCGCGGAGAGGAACTTTCAGGTCCTCTTCATAATAAAAACGGGCATCTTCAAAACGGGCCTTCAAGACCCGCTCAGCGCCTTTCTTTACGTTTTCAGCATTGTTTGGAGTCGTATTGCTGACAGCTATGAAATAATTGAGCAGTTTGCCCTGAGGGTCCTCCAGAGCGAAATATTTCTGATGGCCCTTCATGACAGTGGTCAGCAATTCTTTCGGCAGTGCAAGGTATGCGTCTGAAAAAGTGCCCAGCACAGGTGTAGGATATTCTGTAAGATACACAACATGCTGCAAAAGGTCCTGATCGTTGATTACAGAGGCATTTACCGATGCCGCCAGTTTGTGGGACGCTTCCGTTATTACCCTGGATCTTTCTTCCGGATCCAGCAGTACAAAGTTGTTCTTTAAGAGATTCATATATGTCTTGCAGTCTTTTACTTCAAAAGGAGCAGGGGCCAGAAAACGGTGCCCTCGCGTCATGCCAGTTGATTTAATGCCCTCTAATTCAAAAGAGATGCGCCTGTTGTCAAACAGAGCGAGGACCCAGTGGATCGGACGGGCAAATCTGAAATCGCCGTTGCCCCAGCGCATTGATTTAGGGAAGTGCAGTGTAATGATGAGCTTGGGCAGTATTTCAGGGAGAAGCGACTCAGTGGTTTTGGCCTCTTCCTTGATGACTGCCACGAGGTATTTGCCTTTGCCTTTCTCTTTTTGGGAAATATCATTCAGGGCAATGCCGGTTGTCTTTGCAAAGGCTTCGGCAGCCTTTGTAGGTTTTCCCGCGCTGTCAAAAGCGACGTTTACAGGAGGCCCCCAAATTTCCTTTGCCAGTGAGTTCTGTGACTCACTCAGCTCAGCAATAAGTGCCAGCCTTCTGGGCGTTGCATAAGTGTGAATCGAAGTCACGCCTATCGCGAAATCGGCGAACAGCTTTTCTGCATTTGCTCTGAGCTTCTCAATTGTCTCGGGCAGGAAGCGGGCAGGGACCTCTTCCGTCCCTATCTCAAGCAGGAGTTGATGCTTGCATTCAGCAATATTAGTCACGGCTTTTTTTACAGGCATGTCTGCCTTTCGCAAAGAGGAAAGCCCTTTCCCTCACGCTGTTTCAGAAAAGCTTCGGCGCATACTTTGGCAAGGGCCCTCACGCGCGCGATATAGCCTGTTCGTTCAGTGACGGACAGGACCCCGCGAGCAT
>JADFXI010000257.1 GCA_015233655.1 Nitrospirota bacterium
TTGCGTCGAGGAACTATCACGCGTAAAGAAGGCGCTATCGATTTTGGCTACATCCAAATTTCCTGTCCCCGAAGAAGACCTCTGCGGCTATGAAGGGCCGGCAGATGAATGACATTGTCCCAAGTTCAGACCGTAAAGACCGCACGTATGAATTTTAACTGAGACAGTGATTAAATACAATAGCCAATAATCCTCACTGACAAATTTAAACCATGAGCTGTCAGACATCATATTATAAAATTGATGCGCAATAGCGGATTTTTTATCTTCCATCGCTGATCACGGATTATAATTTTTTTGCAAATGTAATTTTGTACTTGACGATGTTTATCGATCTTGTTAATATCTCTTAGTTGAAATGCATCGGTAAAGATGCAAAAACAAGGAGGCGGGAATGGCAACAAAAAAACCGGTTGCGAAAAAAGCTGCACCAAAAAAGGCTGCAGCGAAGAAGCCAGCTGCAAAGAAGGCCGTTGCTAAAAAGCCGGCTGCGAAGAAAGCTGTAGCAAAGAAAGCAGTTGCAAAAAAAGCTGTAGCAAAGAAAGCGACTGCAAAGAAGACGACAAAGAAAGCTGTTGCAAAAAAGCCGGCTGCGAAGAAAGCAAAAACCAAGAGGGCCCCTAATCCGGCTTTCATGAAGGCAATGAATATCAGTCCAGCCCTGGCCAAGATTGTTGGAAGCAGGCCACTGCCGAGGACAGAGGTCGTCAAGAAGTTGTGGGATTATATTAAGAAGAACAGATTGCAGGATAGCGGCAATAAAAGGAACATCAATGCAGACTCTAACCTCAGAGATGTTTTCGGCGGCAAGGGGACTGTTACGATGTTCGAGATGACCAAACTGGTCAACAAGCATTTAAGCTAACAACACAGCTGGATTTTTAAAAAGTAAGGCAGGACGCATTCGTCGAGCGTCAGGACACCCCAAAAAGTCACAAGACTTTTTGGGGACCCGGTTACGGGTTGCGCGTCAAAGGATACGGCAGCATTTTGCCGCGCTACTCGTTACGCCCGGCCCATATGTACTGCCTTCCTTTTTTCCAGGACGGACATATTCCGCATGCCCTATGCCTTATGGAAGAAGAGCCTTTTGATTTCCCTATTGACGGCGTACTGGACCTGCATACCTTTCAGCCGCGGGACGTGAAAGGACTCCTGTCTCATTATCTGGCAGTTTGCATGGACAAAGGCATTTTCCAGGTCCGCATAATTCATGGCAAGGGCAGCGGCGCCCTTAGAGAGACAGTCCATTCCCTTCTAAAAAAACTTCCGGAAGTTGTATCGTTTTCTCTTGCCGGCGAAGATGCCGGTGGGTGGGGCGCAACGATTGCGGTGCTGAAAAATCAAGCTTCTGAGAACATTCCCACGAAAAAGGACTAAAACAGTCAGCCCTGGCCACAATCCGCTTTTTTCAGCCGAATTCGGTCCAATGCCGGGTTTGTCATGTCTTGTTCCCCGGGCATAAAATAAAATCAAGAAAGGGGGTAATTGACATGACAAGCACGAGAGACTTGGTCAAATCAGAGAGAGGAAGAATGATTACGCCTTTCGATGAAATTGAAAGGTGGTTCGAGAGCATTTGGACGAGGCCGTCTTCCTTGGTTGCAGAGCTTACAGAGCTGTCTCCTTCTGTCGATATGTTCGTTGACGGCAATGAGCTGGTGTTTAAGGCTGACTTGCCGGGTGTAAGGAAGGAAGATATCGAGATCGACATCACAGGCACCATGATGACTATCTCGGGAGAGAAGAAGAGAGAAGAGAAGCTTGAGGAAGACTCATACTATAGGTTCGAGAGGTCTCATGGGTGCTTCTGCCGCAGGTTTGACCTGCCGGAAGGCTTAGACACTGACAAAGTAAAGGCGCATCTCGAAAACGGTATTCTCGAAGTAAGGATCCCGAAATCGGCTGAAGCTGTGAGCAAGACAAAGAAAATCGCTATTAACTAACTGTCGACCCCCCGGAGGAGCCCTCCGGGGAGTCTGTTTTATCTATCCATTACCTATTACCGGGACGGATTTTTGTTAAAAAGAATCTTGCCTGGCAACAACGTTGCTTGGTTCCTGCATTCAGTTGTTAGAGTCCTTTGAACTGATGACCCTGATGATCGTATCAATCAACTCTTCGGACTCCGTTGTTTTATCAAAAAAGTAATCGGCGCTTTCATCAATACATCTTTTCCGATATTCTGGA
>JADFXI010000258.1 GCA_015233655.1 Nitrospirota bacterium
CGGAACCACAGTGGGCCTCTGTAAAGGGGCATGTCCGGAAGCATGACTATGATGGCAAATGCCGCCGCTGTAACAGCGAAGCTGAAGAGTGTGTAGAGGAAACGGTAGAAAGCCTTTACAAAGTTTTCGCCGGCGAGACGCGCAACGAACCCTTTTGTGTAGTCCCGGACACAGACGGAGTGGACAAAACCGAAGGCCAGGAAAGTGAAGAGTATGGTTAATATCTCTTGCGTCTTATACAACCCCGCCTTCTCCCCGCAAGTCGGCTATTACATGCTCAATCGGCTTTGGGAGTCCGGCTATTTTCCAGGCCTTAAGGGGATCTATGAATTTCTCGCTGAAGCAATCCTTCGACTGATGGACATTTTTGCAAACAGCACGCAGGACCGGGAAGAAGCTATATTTCTTATAGTACTCGCGCATAAAGAGTATTATATCCAGTCTGTCTTTCGTGAGATCATGCACCCCCTCGTTTTCAGCAAGTGCGTGCGCTACTATTTCATTCCAGTCGTCGCTGTTTAAGAGATATCCTTCATCATCTACTGTAATTTTCAGCCCTTTATACTCAAGCTGAGACATTTACCGGCCCTCCATCATATTATTTTATCCACAATCTTTATTTATTAATAATCATAACATATCCGGAAGCACCTATAACCCTTCCATAATCCGTTACTAAGGGATTGCTGCCGGGATTTGTAGAACTTGATTTATGGTTTATTAGGACAGTCAGAGACGTATGTAAGAATTTTCCTTTTTTTGAAGCACCCTAAAAATATTTTTTAAAGGCAAAACTCCTGTTTTGAACGTACCTGTCCGCTGTTATCGATTCACTTTGTTTTTGTATGTCAGACAGAGTATCTTTTCAGGCAGAGTTTGCGAATTCCAGAAGTCTCCTTCTTGCCGAGACATTGGTTTCAAGCCATTTTCAAGAGAGGTGCTTTTTTATTGGTTACGGATTATGGGAGAGCAGGACTGACCTCTTGCTGAAGTTCTGATATAATAAATACATTCCTGCAACCAGTGGAGATGCGCATATGGAGGACCACAGAATTCCGCCTGATCAGCCGCTGCATGATCAACTACTGGAAGTTCAGCCTCTGAAAGAAGAAATCGAGCCCCTCGACTTTCGCAAAAAATGGAGCTGTCTCGGGGCCGCATGCTCCGAGTCCTGCTGCTTCAGATTCCAGCAGGCAAATATTTTCATTGATGAAGTCCTTCACTTGGCCGGGTATTTCCCTCTGACTTTTAATGCTGCAAATAGCCCTGACGGGAAAAACAATCTCACTCTAAGTATAATTTTGAGGCCTACTGTAGAGAAAAATGCGTGTATATATTTGCGTGATGGTGAAGGCTGTACTCTCGGCGAAGACAGGCCCATAGCTTGCAAGCAATTCCCGTTTTGCATTGTAAAAGGCGCTGAGGGTGAGGAGACAGCTGTGTTGAAGCCTTCCTGCCCCGGATTTTCCGACGAAACCGGACAGTCCATCCTATTGTCTGATGGCTCAACAGATCCGGTTATTTATAATGAATGCCTAAAGCCTGCCATAATTGCAGCCGAAACAGCCGGGGAGACTCAGGCCTTTGTCGATACACTGGTGAAGTACGACTTGATTTCCATCGCCTGCTGCGAGAGCAAAGGGCTGAAGGTATACCTATACATAATAGATGCTCAAAAACTTCATGCCCTTCCCAAAGATACGCGTGATGTGCTCCGGGCAAAGGGTTATATGGACCTTATTCTTGCTCATATTAATTCCGCAGTCCACCTGAGAGATTTTATAGACATATATCTGGACAGAAAAGCGAGGCAAGAAGTTACATAAGGGAAAATATTTCCCTAAAAAAGGAACGTGTTTCCAAAAAAGGATTAAGAACAAGGAAAGAAAAGTCCTGGTCAGGCAATATCTTTCTGGTTGGTACGGATTATTCCTGACCAGCTTGATTCATATCCAACAACGTCTTCACCGCTGTCATCCTTGAAAAGCGAATAGCTTTCAGTCAGTTCTAAAATAATAGAGCGTTTCTCATCAGCAGTCAGCGTCCCGTATAACGGCGACTCTCTAAGAATAGAAACTATTTTTCTTAATAATGGCCAACTCATTTCCGGCACCTCGCTGCTAATATATTAGCAATTTGGATGCCAGAATATTATTTATATCCTGCCCTGACCATA
>JADFXI010000259.1 GCA_015233655.1 Nitrospirota bacterium
ATTGTGGATGTTATTGCCGGCATAAAGCTGGACGCGAAACTGATAACGAAAAAATTTATCTTCGTAAGAACAAGGCCATAAGGAAGGGGGCGCAAGGATATGTACAGAGAGCTATTGAAGAAAGATTACAAAGTTTTCACAGAAGCTCTTTCCCTTTCAACAGCTGTACTATGTTGCCGACAGTGCCGACGGTGTGAGCATCGGAGCCCAGAGAAACAAGGGCATTATACTCCATGCACAAAGAGAGCAACTTCCAGGGGACACGATGGTACTGGGCATTGATCTCAAATGCGACACCCGTTTCTGCGCATTTTTCGATCAGTTGGCGGATTTTTGTTTCCGCAGGTTCTATGTTGAACCGTCTGTAGCACATTCCAAAAGGATGCCCCAGTATATCTACCATCGGGTTTTCAGCAATAAGACATGCAAGACGCAGCTCGATATCGATTAATTCTTCTTGTGACAGCGTAACTGACGTTTCGTTTGGAAAACGATGCACACTTGCAATGATTATGTCGCATGATCTTGCTGTCTCAGCCGCAATGTCGAGGGTGCCGTCGAAGTCTATAATCTTGCACTCTGCTCCGATCAACGCCTGGCAGTGCCCGCCGGACACGGATTTCACTTCCGCCGAGAAATCAGGGAACCATTCAGCGCTTGTTTTCCGGACATGCTCGGAAAACACTATCCGTTCAAGGCCGGCAGCTACGGCTGCATTATACATTGCCTCAACAGTGTCATTGCCGTCAGTCCAGGAAGTGTGCAGATGATAATCAACTTTGGGAATACGGTTTTGCGAAATATGCCGCGCCTTGAACAGCAAGTCGTCTGTGCTAGTCATAAAGTTCGATCGGATAAAGCGGCTTGATAAGTGGTTCCTTTATCCCATGGGATGAAACCAAGAAATCCCTTATTTCAGAGAAAAAAGCGGTTGCCGATACGAAGACCGCATCCATGCTCTTGTAAAAAGGGTCCAGCGAATGCCTGATGGGATTACGCAATGCCGGCAGATACCGCCCGCATTTGGACTCATCACTATCGAATACCCAGAAGTTTGCATTCTCGGATGCTGCTGCTAAAGCAAGTGCATTGTTCAGGCCGTTGTTTGCACCATGAAATGCGACGGGTACACCTGATAGGGCATATGGATCAAGATAATGCTTGAGATTGCACAACCCTTTGCTGAAGGCATTAGTTGCCTTAGTGAAACACTCATCAGCCTGTAATCCGGCCACGCCGACATCAATGGTTGTCGTGTCGTCAGGCTCAGCAACTACCTTTAAACTATCAGCCTCCTTTTCACATAACAGAGTATTGAAGCCGCAACGTTGGAGTAAGGATAAAAGAGTATTTTCCGTAAAATAACTGATGTGTTCATGTAAAACGGCATTGACATCACCAACGCTGAACATCCTTTCAACATCCGGCACAGAAAGGAGCAGCCTGCCCTTTGACTTTAGCAGCAGGCTGCGGGCCTGCATCAGGAAGTCTACTGGGTCAGAAACGTGTTCCAGGCAATTTAAGGCAATCATAATATCGACGTCTTCTTCTATTGCAATAAGCTCGCTGAAATAATCTTTAATAATATGTATGCGTGCATCCTCAGATTCATCGCTTATGGCAGGATCGACAACTATATATTTGGCAGCTTCAGCGTCCTGAATTATCCGTTTTGCAATATATAAACTACCCGCTCCTATTTCGAGGTAAACTTTATTTCTTCTGCCATGACACGCTTTTTTTATAAAAGCAAGCTTTTCTTCTCCTAATCTATTTGCCCATGTGGACAAACCCGGAGGAGCAGTGATAAAAGAGTACTCTTTTTTGGAATAAGCATCCAACACCTCATTAAGGACGTTTTCCGGGGTAGTCTGACGAATAAATCCCCTATCGTCCCAACCTAAACATAAATCAATTCTTTCCTCGATCCCGGGTTGACTTTGGACCCCTTTCCAGTATGGCAGCCCTCTGAAAATTATTTCTGTCTTTTCTAATTGCATGTCAAATTGCGAAGGGAAAAGCCTATTGCCGAGACCACCCTGTCCATATCGGCCGGTTTTATGCCTATGCTGCAAGGCACGTTGATCACGCTGTTGAAATACTCGACGGCTTTTTTTATGCGGTATTTCTGCTCCCGCATGTAAGGCCTCTGCGTATGATTTAGGTTCCA